>CAYWIG010000087.1:0-6719 GCA_964458295.1 uncultured Myxococcales bacterium | reverse complement strand
CCCTGCGAATATGCGGTCTCCTGACCTTTGTCATCCGGCAACTCCTTACCGTACGGCCTCTTCGGATCCCATGCGATGCTGTTCCACCCCCCGTCATCTCCTGAGTCCATCACCCTTGAATCGAAGTAACCCGATACCTTCGGCCTTTGCGCTTCATATATTCTGCCTATCTCCTCTCCCGAAAGAGCCCTCCTCCATATCCCCACCTCGTCAACATCGCCTGTAAATTGAAGATCTTTATGAGTGCTTGCAAAACCGCCGACCGTAAATGTACCCGTATTTCCGGTCTTCGGTTTTATCCCCAATTCGTCGCTCGAAATTTTTTCACCGTCTATATATAGAATTCTTTCCATATCGTCTATCACCGCTGCAACGTGATGCCATCTTCCGTCGTTATAGTTTCCAAAATGATCTAGGTATTGGTGATTTTGTGAATGTGTCAACGTCAGAAAACCTAGACGTCCCACTCCGCCTCCACCGGCCTTTGCATTCATAGTGAGGCTGAGTAGCGTACTTGGTCCATTTTTGGCCTTCAAACTAGCTATGTACGATCTCTTTTCGTCCGTACTGCGAACCCAAAGCGCCATCGTGAGTTTTTGACAATTATCGCCTATAATCTTATCGGTGGGTTGTCCTTCGACCATATCCTTTATATCAAAGCTGACTCCATCGAAATGCAGCGAGCCTGCGAGCTTCCCCTCGGCGGATTTTTCACCCTGTGATCCTTTCGTTATAAGCGTGCCATTGTTCCCATTTCCTGAATCATCCTGAATCTCCATCCCATTCTTCGCTCCAGATTTGTTAAGGTGCATGAGCAGCACATTATCCTTCATATCTATCCATTCGTTGCTGGCTGCATAATCTGGAAGCTCCCAGAGATTTGTTTGCGTTTGCAAAGTCAATCCCTTCTCATCCTCACTCCATGATACACCAAACACAACTCCTCCGCCGAACTCTTCTGGGGAGCTATCGTTATCGCTATGCGATATTGGAACCAGACTCGCGCTTCCATCTGCTATTTCTATATCAACCGGGTCGAATAGATATTTGCCAGCAACGTCGAATGGCCAGGTGGCACTTCTGGCGTACGCGTTGGGGATCAATGTGAGCAGGAGTAAAGTGAGAGAGATGAAGAAGCTGATTCTTCTTAGTAGATAACGTTGGAAGGCACCCATAAACCACCCCTTTAAATATGTAAAATATATCAACTGCCCTAGTATTCATATTTATGTGCAATCGGGATGCCAGAAACACCTATGTAATAGGTTGATTTCTAAACGGTTTTTTTGGGGAAATGATTCTCAAAATTGGAATGGCGGACAACCGCCGTCAACGGTATGACGGCATAAAAAAACCCACTGATCTTCTCAGCGGGTTCGATCTAGTCATTTTCACTTATCAGAACTTGATCGGCCAGAGATTGATCTTCGGATTGAACTCTCGCTCTATGATTGAATCAAACTCCTGAATGTAAACCTCTGCAAACGGAAAGACTATGGAGCCCTCCATGAGATGGCCTCCAAAGGAGGTCCCGTCATCCTCATCGGCCGCGGTCAGATGGGCGTGGATCATAACTTCATCTTCCTTAACGGTTATATTTCCGGTTCCGCTAAGGATTTCAAAACATTCGGTCGCGTCCCTTTTAAACTCCTTGCGTTCACCCTTGTAATAAAGACCGTAGGATACCCTCTTGAGGCCCCCGATGAAATTGAACATTCCGGAACGCACCTCATTTCCCCGAACGCATTCGACGAGGGAACCCAGCAGGTCCTCACCCTCATCGAATCGTGCGAAGATAGTTCTCTTCGGATTACAGACCTTGCTCTCCATCACTCCTCCACCTTGAATGTAATTTTTCCGAGACCATCGTAGATGGCCTCATAACTACCTTGATTACCATCCATGAAATTGGCGATTCCACCGGTGAATACAATTTCATTCTCCTTCAGTGACTCCCCCTTCTTCGCTAACTCCTTCACAAGCCAGAAAAGGGAATTCCATGGAGAGCCCTCCACCAATATCGACGCCCCTTCATTTATGACCTCGCCATCCCTCGTCATTTTAACCTTTATGAGATCGGCATCGATATCCATGGGCGACTTAGATTCCCCGAGGATGATCTTCGATGCGACCACATTATCTACGATGAGGTCGATCCCGGTTACATCGTCGATCGGTCCGGAATATCTTATCTCCGGCAGCTCTATAGCAGCAACGACCTCTTTAATATACGGTTTGAGATCCACTGGAGTTTTGATCTTATCCGGCGAAATATCCTTGCCGATTACGAAAGCAACTTCGTTCTCCAGATGAAGATCGATAAAGGCGGCCTTCTTGAGCGTGGCACCCTGAGGTACCTTCATCGATTCGAAGAGATATCCATAGACCGGTATCATCCTGTCGGGATTGGCGGGATCTTTGATGGTTTTGGGTGAGAGCTTATATCCGATGACCACCTCATCATATCTTTTTACCAACTTATCGACCAGTTCGCCTTGCAGCTTATAAGCCTCATTCGCCGTCATCTCCGGTTTTGACTTCGTAGGTCTCTCGACGAAGACCTTCGTCTTCCTGGCATCGGCCAACTTGTCGATCATCGTTCCGCCCTTGCATCCCCATACGAGGCTGGAAAACACAATCGTCACAACGATCAACGTGCTGATTTTTCTCATATTTTACCCCCACTTATAGTCGTTGAGCCCCATCTATACCACCTGGCCTTACAAATTCAATACAAATGGGATCTGGACATCCATATTCGTTGAACTGTTTTGCCAGATGCGTATAGTATGCCGATCAAACGACGGAGGTAACAAATGTCTGAAACGATTGAAGGGCTATCAGCAAATTGGACCGATGAGAGGGATGGCAAACAGAAGATAAAGGAGATCGAGAAGGAGGTTCTCACGCGCGGCGCCTGGACGACGATCATGTATCTGATTCAGGAGCTGGATTCGAAGACGGATCAGTTCGGTGCACCAAAGGTGAGGATTCAACGCTATCAGAAAAAGGGCGGAGCCTACAGCCCGAGAAGCAAGTTCACGATCACCAATGCAAAACAAGCCTATCAGATCATGGATATCATTCAGAAGTGGTTTCCAGAGAGGCCAGCGGAATAGGTCATCGAGCAAAATGAAAAAAGCGTCGGACGCTTTTTAAAAAAGTATCCGACGCTTTTTTGTATTCAATCAATTAAGCAATTTCCAACAGTTCAATCTCAAAGGTCAGGTCGTGTCCTGCCAGAGGATGGTTCGCATCCAACTTCACCTTCGCATCGGTAACCTCGGTTATCGTAACCACAATAGTGTTATCACAGTCGTGATCGCCACAATTACCCTCTTCACAACCGCCTTCCTTGTTGAGTTCCAACTGCTCACCCACCTTGGGCTCGATGTTTTTTGGAAACTGGGCCCTTTCAACCTCCACGGCCATATCGTCTTTATATGGACCATAGGCCTCCTCAGCGGCTATGATGACCGTCTTGGAATCCCCTGCATTCATACCCAAAACAGCCGATTCGAATCCAGCTATCAACTCACCGTTTCCTAGGGTAAACTCAAGAGGATCCTTATCCTTGGAACTATCGAAGATATCTCCATTTTTCAGCTTGCCCGTATAATGTACCCTCACCTTATCGCCCTTCTTGGCTTGTGACATACAAACTCCTTTTCTGTTAGTTTCGAGGGAGGCTCTCATATAATGGATCCCTCGTAAACACTTTCTACAGATGAAAGATCCCCTACTCCTTGACGCTCCTAAGGAGATAGATCACGACGGCGATTATAATTGTTATCGCCATAAGCCCTATGAGTATGGCGGTGGAGACACAACCGTCATGAATCGCATTAGCGCATCCTAAGAAGAATCCCAGCAGTGCACCTGTGACAAAACCATTCATCAACCCTATACCTAGAGATGCACCGATATTAAAAACCAATCCCTCGTGGACGTAAGTCCCAGCGACGAAGCTGCCGATGACACCTCCGGTGAAACCTCCGATCATGCCTAGTCCTATCATCGATGTAATTCCCATCGGAAGTGAAAGCACCATTCGCTCATCCGGCGACACCTGAAAGCTAATCAGCATCGCGAGCGCACCAAGCACTCCACCGAATATTGACCCATAGAGTAGCCAGCCCCTTCCTTCAAACAATTTCTTTAACCAATTCATATTCCCTCGCTAGGTAGTATTCTATGTTTATGAAGTTTATTGAAGATGACATCCTCATGATCGAGAAGCCTGTACAACCTAACCTTTAGAAAATCCGTAACTATGAGTTCCAAAATTGCATAACCCCACACGAGGCCTGCGAGCTTCCAGCCTATAGGCGTAATATACCATCCGTAGACGGCGAAGAGCGTAGCGATAATCTTTGTAACGACAGCCGACCAGAACAGAGCTGCGCTAGGCATGATCGACCAGAACGGCCCTTTAGTACGCGTCATAAAAATCGTCAGATGACCTGCTACCGCAAGTTTCAAGAACATGAATGTCTGCAATATCTCATGGTTGAGGTGCAACACCCTATCGCCTATGTAAAACAGTGAGAAGGTCACCATCACACCGATGATGCCGAGAAACGTTCCAGCACCGAGCACTATCCTCATGCTCCATTTTTCAGGTTCACCTGAATATCTGACGTTATCGTATGCGATCGACATGATAGGGGCGTCGTTGAATAAAGCGAGAAGTACAATCATGATCGCCGTCACCGGATAGAAGTTGAAGACAAGTATCGAAAGGACAATGAAGAGAAGAACTCGAATCGTTTCCGCTATTCTATATATCGCATAGCTGTTCATCCTCTGGAAGATCTTCCTACTCTCCTTTATCGCGTCTATAATGACCGACAGCCCTGGCCTCGTAAGAACTATATCGGCTGCAGATTTCGCAGCATCGGTGGCTCCGTCCACAGCAATCCCAGCATCCGCCTTCTTGAGCGCCGGCGCATCGTTTACTCCATCACCCGTCATGCCGACGAAGTGACCCAGCTTCTGCAGCAGATCCACGATCTTATATTTATGTTCTGGGAAGACCTGCGCAAATCCATCGGCACCCTCGACTATTCTGCTAACCTCGCTATCACTCTTATTGATTAGATATTGGGCAGAGAGGATGTTGGTCCTTAAGCCCACCTGATCCGCGATCTCCTTGGCAATCGCCGCATGATCCCCCGTGACCATCTTGACTTCAACACCCATCTTGTTTGCAAGAGAGATGGTTTCGGCAGAATCCTCGCGTGGTGGATCATAAAGTGGAATGAGACCCACGAAATGCCAACAGCCATCGCTACCTGCCATCGCAACACCCAGGGCCCTGTATCCACGTCCTGCGAAGTTATCGTCGTGTGAATTGACCTTCTCGTCTATCGAACCCTTCTCGCTTGATAGATCCAGGATAACCTGCGGCGCGCCCTTGGCGACCTTGACCAAATTTCCATCCCCATCCTTTACCGTCGCCTCAGTCCTTTTTGAAACGGGATCGAAGGGGTGAAATTCAACTTCACTATAAATATCGACTGAACTTACCGATTTGGAACCCGCGATGATCGCATCATCTATGGGATCCTTATCCTCAGCCCTCGATGCGAGCGTCGCATACAACAGGACATCCTCCTTGGAATAATCCCCGAACGGCTCAACCTCTGCGAGCGTAAGCTCATTTTTCGTAATCGTTCCTGTTTTATCAGAACAGAGTATATCCATCCCCGCCATCTCCTCGATGGCGACGAGTTTACTGACTATAGCCTCCTTCTTCGCGAGTGCCGTAGCGCCGACCGCGAGCGTAACGGACAGAACGGCCGGAAGCGCAACGGGAATGGCTGCGACCGTCAGCACGAGCGCAAACTGTAAAGTATTGAGCCAACTCTCGTTACGAAACAATGCGACAACAAAAATGACAGCAACCAGAGCCACGGCGAGGACGATGAGATAATCGCCGATCTTTATCACAGCCTTTTGGAAGTGACTTTGCGTCTGCGCACTCTCGACTAGCTTCGCCGTCTTTCCGAAGAATGTATTCATTCCGGTTGCAACGACCAAGGCGTCCATCTCACCCTTCTTCACTATAGAGCCGGAGTAGGCGACGTCACCAATCTCCTTTTTGACCGGAAGCGATTCACCAGTAAGTGCAGATTCATCGGTTTGCAGATAATCACCCTTTAGGAGCTTCACATCCGCAGGAAGAATTTCTCCCAACCTCACGCGAACGATATCCCCCGGAACCAACTCATCCGCTTCAATCTCAACCCACTTTCCATCGCGAAGGGCCTTGGCTTTGAGGGCGAGTTTCTGTTTTAGAAGCTCGATGGCGTTGTCAGCCTTATGCTCCTGCCAGAATCCGACTATCGCATTTAAAAGGAGCAGCGCCACTATAATGTAGAAGTCCTCCCAGTGATGAATGACGGCCGATAGGATCGCTGCGATCTCTACCATCCAGGGAATGGGTCCCCAAAAGGAGCCCAAGAATTTCAATATCGGATTGGTCTTCTTCTCCTCGATCTCATTCTTGCCATAGACCTCAGCCCGCTCATTCACACTCGAAGTTGAAAGACCGGTTTCAGATGAAGCGAATTTTTGAAGAACATCATCCTTAGATAGTTCCTTCACCTCATCCGATGACAATAGAATCTTTTCCATGACCGTACCCCCAAATATATTTACAAAATGGTTCCCCACGGGCAAGCCCGTGGTCCCTTACAGGTCAAGCTTCACTTGAC
>CAYWIG010000086.1:0-6741 GCA_964458295.1 uncultured Myxococcales bacterium | reverse complement strand
ACCGGCAACTTCGAGGATCCTCGAAATGACGAAAAGGAAATTTTGTTCGCTGAAATGGAGAACCTATTCAGGAGTCAGTGGGTGATTAGCTCAGCTAGGTAGAGCAGCTGACTCTTAATCAGCGGGTCACAGGTTCGATCCCTGTATCACCCACTGACTCCTTCAAATGGGTTCTCGGGCGAATAAAATTTCCTTTGTCATTTCGGGACTAGGTAGAGCAGCTGACTCTTAATCAGTCCCGATTCGACATGATTTTTCTTTGAAAAATCATTTGTCGAATCGAGGATCCTCGACGCCGCAAATCAAATTTTCGAAGAAAATTTGATGCGGACGTCGGGACGGGTCACAGGATTCGACGACCTTCCAACAGTTCTTATATAATGCTGAAGTGTCTGCGAGTGCGTGCGCGAGCAGACGCCCTGTATCACCCACCAAAAAAATGGCCGCCGAGAGGTGGCCATTTTTTTATCCACTAATTTCCAATTTCTACTATCTAATTTCTGATTCAGGCAGCCATTTTTAGAGATTGGAAATTAGAAATTGGAGATTAGAGGTTAAGTTGCTCCGTTTTCTGTACAATTGAGTCATATTCCAAACGCATTCTGTCAAATCGTCTGATTAATATCGTGTAATTATTGAATTTGTGCCATGGCATATTTTTTGCTTCACACGAGTGTGTGTCATTTCAATTTGAAAAACTTGATGTATATCAAAGATCGCTCAATTTTGTAGAAGATGCAGAGAATCTTTGTAGAAAACTTAAAGGTAAGATAGCTCATGCGTTTCTCGATCAATTGTCTAGGGCCTCGTTAAGTATCCCCCTCAATATAGCCGAAGGTAATGGACGCTGGCATAAAAAAGACAAGCGTAAGTTTTTCTGGATAGCTAGGGGATCGGTCTTCGAATGTGTACCGATAATTCAGGTTCTCGCTAAAAAAGGTCTGATAAATGATTCGATTTACGACACTTTATATGAGCAGCTAGTCACTATGTCCAAAATGTTAACGAAGCTCATTCAATCGGTCGAAAAATTGAAGCAGAATAAATACTGAAACCTCTAATTTCCAATTTCTACTATCTAATTTCCAAAACATCGAAAAATGGGAAATTAGATAGTGGAAAGTAGAAAATAGAGATGAGAAATCAGAAATTGGAGGGGCTCATCGAAGCTGGTAGTTATATAAATTACACTATCCCAAGATTGTTTCCTAAAGCCTCGATAAATATTGATTTTGCGGTCTATCTATTATAAACCTCGCCCCCAATTTGGAGGAATTATGAAACTTTGCGTTATTGGAACTGGGTATGTTGGATTGGTCAGTGGGGCGTGTCTCGCGGATGCTGGAAATCATGTCACCTGTGTCGATAAAGATGCCTCTAAGATCAAGATGCTCAAGAAGGGGCATATTCCGATCTACGAGCCAGGCCTAGAAGAGGTTGTTCGTAGAAATGAACAGGAGAATCGCCTCCAATATACAGTTGATCTTGCGGAGGGGCTTCAGAATGCCGAAATTTGCTTCATAACGGTCGATACTCCGCCCGATGGCGATGGAAAGGCTGATCTTACAAACGTTCTCGCTGTTGCTAAGCAGATCGGCACGCTTCTGAATCATTATACGGTAGTTGTTACGAAGAGCACTGTACCAGTTGGTACTACGATGAAGGTCAAGGATGTGATATCCGCAGGTCTTCGTGAACGTGATCTAGACCCTTCGATTCTTCTCGATGTCGCTTCGAATCCTGAATTCTTGAAGGAGGGCGATGCGGTAAATGATTTCATGAAACCGGATCGCGTGGTCGTAGGCGTCGAGAAGGATGTAGTCGCTGAAAAACTTCATGAGTTGTATACACCCTTCATGCGTCGTCGCGACAGATTTATTAAGATGAACATTCAATCATCGGAGCTTACGAAGTATGCTGCCAACGCGATGCTCGCTACTCGCATCTCATTTATGAATGAGATGGCGAGGCTCTGCGATGAGGTCGGCGCTGATATCACCGACATAAGGCATGGCCTTGGAAGCGATCCCAGGATCGGACCGAACTTTCTCTATGCGGGGCTCGGCTACGGTGGATCCTGTTTTCCAAAGGATACGAAGGCTCTAATTCAGCTCGGTAAGGAGTACAACTCCCTATTATCCGTCATCGAATCGGTAGATAATACGAACGAAGAACAACGAAATTGGTTCTGGAAGAAGATCTGTAACGAGTTTAGCGGTGGAACAAATCTTAAAGACAAGCGTTTTGGAATCTGGGGTCTCGCTTTCAAGGCAAATACCGATGATGTACGTTTTGCGCCTTCCCTCGATATTATACAGAAGCTAATTGCTGCAGGTACTACTGTTTCTGCCTTCGATCCAATAGCTGAGAAAAATGCGAAGATATCGCTCGGTGGCGTTGCTAAAGAGGTTAACTGGACCGACAATTATTACGGCTGCGTTGAAGGCGCAGATGCACTGATTATTTGCACTGAGTGGCGCGAATTCAGAAGCCCGGATTTTGAAAAGATCAAAACGTTGATGTCCTCCCCAACGATATTCGATGGCAGAAATTTGTACGATTCAAAATCGATGCACAAATCAGGTTTCAAATATTTCTGCGTCGGTAGAAACTTGAAGTAAATATCTTATGTCCAACCATGAATCAAATAACGCTGTAGACGCATCACGCACCACGCATCACGCACCACGCGCGGAATGGTACGTCATTCAGACGAAACCGACCGCCGAGGATAATGTCCGATTGCATTTGAAAAATGCAGATATTGAAACCTTTTTGCCGAAAATCAAACAGGCTGTGCGTGGGAAGAAGTCTTCAGCATCCAGAATTAAGTCACTGTTCCCTTCATATCTTTTTGCACATATCGATCTCAAAGATCCGAGCTTGCATCACATGGTCAGATATACGCGCGGAGTTCGTAAGATACTAGGTGATGGTGATAAGCCCGTACCTGTCCCTGATGAGATGATCTCCATAATCAGGGAGAGGATCGGTGAGGAGGGTCTTATCGAGCAGGGGCTTACGATGAAGAAAGGTGATCCCGTTCGGATTAGAAGTGGAGCCTTCCAAGATCTTGTTGGAATCCTTGAAAAACCGGCATCTGCCGCCGGCCGCGTCAAAGTCCTCCTTCAGATTATGCACCATCAGATCAAGTGTGACCTTTCTGCCGCGGATGTTGAAAAAGCGGACTAATCAAAACATTGGCGTCGGCGGGGAGGGATTGTCGGCGTACGGTGTCGTTTTCGGGTTACGGCCCGAAAACACACCTCGGCACTCGGCCGGTGAATGATAATAACCATGGATGCACCGGCCTCCGTGACGCCGCCGACCAATCCTTCCCTTCGCCGCTAGGTTTTTCAACAGAAGGGAAACGACTTACGGCCCTAGTTTATATTCATATTTACGATCTAGGACCGCCTGACGTGAGGGGTGGGTATTTGTGAGGCGTCTCGGAGGCAATTTTAACGGCCGGGATTTGATCAATAAAATTGCCGAGAGCTGAGCCGCCGTCTTGGGTCGACCCAAACGGACGGCGTACTCACAAATGCCCAGCTTGGAAGGAAGGCGTACGCTTTTATATCGGTCATTTTGAGGCGTTATAAAATAATACTGTCAAGCACTATATCCTATTGTTATTATTAAGAAATACACCTGTTTATATCCTTCTTTTTTTATTGACCTTTAGGTCCCCTGCGACTAAAAGCGTTCAACCATTGAACGTTCATCATCTGAACATTCAAGCGGTAACCCATATAGAGACAGCTTTGAAAAGAGATCGTGTAGGGGAAATCCAGTCAGTACCAGCCTTGGCGTTTCAGTTCTCGATGAACACGCCCCGGCGGTAGCCTGCCTTCGGCAAGGTTGAGGCCAAGGTTAAGGTTGAGATTAAGGTTGAGGACAAAATCAAATTATCCATGAACAATTTGCTTTCGTTTGAAGATATGCCGGTTTGGAAAGAAGCGATAGACCTTGCCAATGATATTTACCAACTCACTGAATTATTACCTAAAAAAGAGGATTACGGTTTAACATCACAACTAAGAAGAGCTGCCCTTTCTGTTTCTGCAAACATTGCCGAAGGATTTGGCAGAAAACACTCAAAGGATAAATCTAGATTTTATTATACTTCCAGAGGTTCATTGGCGGAAACAAAGAATGGACTAATTTACGGAGAGCGTGTTGGTTACTTTGCAGAAGATCAAATTAAACCAATTTTTACAAGAATTGATGAAATCTGGAAGCAATTGAACTGCTTGGCTAAATCAATAAGGGTATCTAAGGGATAATCTGTTTATTCATAACCTCAACCCTATCCTTATCTTTAATCTTAACCTTAACCTTAGCCTCAACCTTAGCCTTAACAATCAATGAATACTGAAATACGCGAACTATCAAATCATGACCTCGCAGTGATTTCATCGCTGCATGAGGCTGAATCCGGTATCTCACAGCGTGAGATTGCTCGTCGTACCGGTTTATCTGTGGGACTTATAAATGCAGTTATCAAGAAACTCGTTAATACAGGTTACGTGAAAACGAGTCATTTAAACAGGCGTTCTCTGGATTATCTGCTAACTCCGCAGGGTTTTGCACAAGCGGCGATGAAATCGTATCGTTATGTTTTGAGTACGGTTAAGTCGTTTAGAAAGATTCAAACACAACTTGAGAAGCTACTGGATAGACTAAATGGTGAAGGGATAAAGGAGTTCTACCTAAATGGCGATTGCGAGTTGGCCGAGTTGGTTGCGACATTCTTCGAGGATGGTAACTGGGGTATTCTATATCGGGGTTTGCCTGATAACGGAAGTCAGAAGGTCGTGGTGTTGAACGCAAATCCAGCCCTCGAGAATGGAAAGAAGTATAAGATCATTGATTTAATCACAGAACTTTCAAACGGAAAAAGGTTACTGAAGAAAAAATAGCTATGAAGATACTTGTGACAGGTGCAGCGGGTTTTATCGGATTTCATTTGGCCAAAAGATATTGCGGAGATGGTCATGACGTAATCGGCATCGATAACCTTAATGACTATTATGATGTATCGTTAAAGGAAGCTCGTCTTAAGGAGTTAAAACCCTATAAGAATTTCAAATTCATCAAGCTCGACCTCGCAGATCGTGAGGGGATGAAGGGATTGTTTGAAGACCATCAATTTGATCTTGTACTCCATATGGGGGCGCAGGCGGGTGTTCGCTATAGTCTCGAAAATCCACATGCTTATGTGGATGCGAATTTGGTGGGATTTGTGAATGTTCTTGAGGGGTGTAGGGCTCAGTGGACTTCAGGGAATAGGGAACAGGGAATAGGGAATAGGATGGATGAGCCTAATCCCTATTCCCTAATCCCTGGTCCCTCAAAATGTCATCTCGTTTATGCCTCATCCTCATCCGTCTATGGCCTGAACACAAAGATGCCTTTCTCTGTCTGTGATAACGTTGATCATCCGATATCACTGTATGCAGCCACTAAAAAAGCCAATGAGTTGATGGCGCACACGTATAGTCATCTCTATGGTTTGCCAACGACTGGACTTCGATTTTTCACCGTCTATGGGCCATGGGGTAGGCCTGATATGGCGCTTTTCAAATTTGTAAAAGCGATATCTGAAGGTCAACCGATTGATGTTTATAACGATGGTAAGATGGAGCGGGATTTTACTTATATAGACGATATTGTTGAAGGGGTTGTGCGAGTTGCAGAGAGAATTCCAGTTTCAGGGAACAGGGAACAGGGAACAGGGAACAGGACCACCGAGACTGATCCCCGTTCCCTAATCCCTGATCCCTCAAAGAGTCCCACAGCTCCTTACAAGATTTATAATATAGGTAACAACAATCCAGTCAAACTCATGGATTTCATCAGCGCCATAGAAAACGCACTCGATAAAAAAGCTAAGATGAATATGTTGACAATTCAACCTGGTGATGTCCCCATAACATATGCAGATGTATCGGATCTTATGGATGATGTGGGATTTAAACCCTCGACCTCTGTTGAAGAGGGAATTGGAAAGTTTGTGAAATGGTACAAACAGTATTATAAATCCTAAATACGAAATCCTAAATCCTAAACAAATGCTAAATTCTAAATTACAAATTCCAAACGAGATCGTTGATAAGAAGTATGATTTGGAAGATAGGACCTTCGAATTTGCTAGAAATGTTATAGAATTCGTTAAAACCCTGCCAAAATCTACGGCTAATAATGAAATATCGAAGCAATTAATAAGGTCATCAGGTTCTGTGGGAGCTAATTACATTGAGGCTAACGAATCCTTAGGTAAGAAAGATTTTCTGATGAGAGTTAGAATTTCAAAGAAGGAATCCAAGGAAAGCCGATACTGGCTAAGGCTGGTTGATTGCTATAAGGAGTATACAAAGCAGCGGGACAGCCTCATTCAAGAATCAACCGAGTTAATGAAGATATTTGGCTCAATTATAGAGAAATCCCAACGCCAGTAATGGCTTATTGTTTAGGATTTGTAATTTGAAATTTTGTTTAAAATTTAGAAATTAGGATTTAGGATTTCATCAGGGGAAGAAAGAAATTACCAAAGATAGGAGTTAAGCAATGAAAATTCTAGTTACAGGTGGAGCAGGTTTTATCGGATCTCACGTTGTCGATGCCTATATTGCCGGTGGCCATGAGGTTGCGGTGATAGACAATATGTCGACTGGTAAAGAGGAAAATAAGAATCCAAAGGCAAAGTATTATAATATGGATATCTGCGATCCGAAGATC
>CAYWIG010000085.1:0-6764 GCA_964458295.1 uncultured Myxococcales bacterium | reverse complement strand
TAGCAATCTTTTTCATGTCGATCTTTGCCGGTTGTGCTGAGAAGACGGCCAAACCAGCGCACAAGAAAATTCCTCGCAGGGTGAGACAGGGTGATGTGATTCGCCCGACGTCCGTTCCACCACCGGATCAGATAGTGACGCCGGAGGGAAAGGCCTCGATGCGCCTCGTCGAGAAGGGAAAGGCATATATCGATTCTGCTGAATTCGATCTGGCACGCACCACCTTTCGCAGTGCGATAAATGTCGATACCGGCAACGGTGTTGCATATTACTATCTTGCGCTTACCTACTATTACCTCAACCAACCCGACCTCGCCTACGGTCTTCTCGACAAGGCCAATCAACTTCTAGGATATGATGAGGGATGGGGACCCAGAATTGAGGAGCTCCGACATCAACTTAGCGGTGGTTCCTCATCCTATTCCGACGATGAGCCCGAAGGATATGGGTCGTTCTAGCAATCGGTTTTACGACGAACGGTCACAGAGTGATGTGGCCAACTGTTTGGTATCGTTATGTATCCTCTGCCTGTGTAAGCACTTATTTTCTTAAATAGCATATCTATCTGGATCGAAATATTTTCTAATATCAATAGGATGGTTAAATTACTCCGGGATTGGCTGTACACAGAAATGTACACTTATTCTTTTTCTTCCGAAACAAATTTGCGTGAAAAGCGAAACCTATTAAGCGGCGGTGAATGCTGCTTTGAATAACGAGTAGGAGTGAAAGAAGGTAGAACAGAGGAGGAAACATGTCAGGTCTATTGATGCCATTTTCCGTAAGAGCGGTTAGCGCAGCCTCGAATTGGGGATTGGCGAGCGCCAAAAACCAAAGGTTTTTGGGGTTGAATACGGCGAGGGTGAACGATGTAATGGACTCTGTGAATAGCGGAGTTAGGATCAGTTCTGGACAAGCGATTGATAGCTTTGCTCTGGTCTTTGGATATGCAGAGAGTTGTGGTTATTCGCCAGAGTCTTTGGAGTTAGTTTATGCACAACTCGTTCATATAGGAACGCCTCATCGTATAAGGGAATATATGGAATCGCTCGAACATTTTCCGCTTTTTAAAGATGGATTCGAGGGCGTGATGGTTTCAGCGGAACAAGCGAGGCAAAGGGCGATTGAGTCCGGAATGGATTTGTATAGTGCGGATATCGCTCAAGCCAATTGGTATCTGGGTCAGCATGCTCTTAATCCACGACCTTTTGGAGGTGGAGGTGGATCGGTTCGACCCAGCGAAAAGGGACCTGGTTTGAGGGCTGGTAGGTATCGGGACGCCGCAGGAAGAAGGGTAATCAGGGGTCTTGCAACTTTGACCGGATCTGAACGGAGACGCCTTGGACGATATAATAAATTGGTGGGATTGGCATTGATGGATGAGTTGTCTCCGGGTGAATTTTCTGCGCGATTGCGTCGGATTTGGACTGCCTCTGAATCTCAGTTGCTTGAGGGCGGTTTTCTCGCACCGGGCAGGGTGGCCGCCATTACGACCAAACTCGACAGCGGCGAACCACTTTGGGATGCAGAGACTGTATGGGATCAAACTGTAAAATATCTGGCCGTTACTTAATACCTCTTAAACTTCGGCAACCATCTGGGAACTGCATCCTTGTATTTCTTGTACTTATCTTCAAAGCGTTCGAGGAGGGCTGGCTCTTCGAAGAAGATCACCCAGAAGTGAACACACCACACTAGGAGAAATGTATAGGCGAACATTGCGAATCTCGACATCAGGATGGTTTCTCCAAGCAATGTGATAATAATTCCAAGTAGAAATGGATTTCTCACATATCGATAAGGGCCCTCGATGACGAAGTCGTCGCCCGTGTCGTAGGGCATCGGCCTGTTTGCTCCAGGTAGAAACAATATGGCCGAGCAATATAAGGAGAAGGGGATTCCAATCGCCATGAGGGCGATACCGGCGTAGCGGATTCCACCGAGATCTACAGCTGGAAAGCTCGTGTCAAACTGTAGCGCCAGCCAAGGCCCCGCTATCAGCGCTAAAAAGGAGAATATCGTCCCCCATACGATTGTTTTGAATACGAACATCAGAGCGATGGTAAGCTTGCACCCCCAAGGTGTCAAGAAGGGGATTTGCGATGTGCGAAGTACGATTTATTACAATGGAGACGTAGATCGCACGTCTCAAATCACACATCGAACAGTTTACAATTATCACAAATTTCGGTAGTCGGATTATATGAGTGAAGCGATTGTAGCAATGACCACTACAAACTCTGAGCGCGAGGCGAGAAAGCTAGCTGAGCGATTTGTATCCGAGAGGCTCGCTGCATGCGTTCAGATCATACCGAAGATCCAATCGATATACGAATGGGAGGGTGAGATCCATAACGATCAGGAATATCTGCTGCTGATAAAAACTAGAGAGGGTCTCGTCAGAAAACTTCGTCGCGCAATCGAAAAACATCACAGCTATGAAGTTCCGGAATTCTTGGTATTACCTGTAGTCGATTCAACCCAGGATTATATGGAGTGGATGAGTGATGTTACGAAATGAGTCGTGAGTAATGGATCTATGTTGATGAATCTAATTAATAATTAAGAATGAAGAATTAAAAATTGCGGTACTTTTATTACAAAATTCTTAATTCTTAATTAAACTCTTAATTCTTAACTCTTAATTCTTAATTTATTGATAAACCCAAGACACACGTCATTAATAAAGCCTCTAACTAGTTGATATCTTTGTAAATATCTGAGAGAAAAAACCCGCAACATTATCGTTTGAAATGCGATAATCCAAGCAACGAAAGGGATGGGATAATTTATGAGCGTATTGTGTGGAGTAGAGATGTTGCCAACCTCTTCTGTGCCGCAGATTCCCCTGGTAGCGATACCGGGCGGAAAAGCGCCTCAGGTGGCCGTGTCAGATTTTTCCATGGGGGTGACTCCGGTTACCAACGCCCAATACGGAGCGCTGGTGAATAGCCTGGGTGCAGCGCGCTTTTTTTTGGTAGCGACGAATCCTAATAACCAGCGTCCCATGCTGATCGCTCGTGGTGATAGCCCTGAGGGTGTTGGAGATGTAAATCTTGCAGATGTAATTGATGGATTTAGCTCGCTGGGCGTAGCAATCGAGAAGGGAAGCGCGGCAAAGTTGTTCATGGGTGGATTAAATGTCTTTGAGGTAAAGGAACATCGGCCGCCTGAAGGTTTTGAAAGGGATGATCAGCCCGCCGTCATGATCGATTGGTATGGCGCGTTTGTTTTTACAGAGCTCCTGAGAATGATGACAGGAAGACCTTATTCACTTCCGGAGGCCCTTCAGTGGGAGCGGGCGGCCAGAGTTAGTTCAGGTGGAAACTTTCCTACATCAACTGGCGAGCTTGCTCCAGAACAAGCGCATTACGCCTACGACGGCGCGGCTATGGCCACGGTGGATGTCGGGGATACGAGATATCCTTCTATGCCAAATGGACTTCGTCATATGGCCGGAAATGTCTGGGAATGGGCGATGACCGATTATAGATTTCCCGGTCGAAGTCAATCGAAGGGTAAAGGTTTTAAAGTCATGCTCGGAGGATCATGGCGTGAGGACTATGAATGGCTGACCTCTTATGGCCTTAGCGCCTTCGATAAGGCTTCGCATGTAAGTGATAATGTCGGTTTTCGTGTGGTGATGGGGTAATAACATTCTAATATGGAGTGGATGCAGGATGTAACGAAATAGTGTCTAAGTGCCCGAGTGCCTAAGTGTCTAAGTTTTAGTTCGATAATTGACTTAGGCGCTAAGGCACTTAGAAACTTAGGCACTGACTGACTTTATCCAGCACCAATAATTTTCCCAACCTTAGGTCCCACGGAATCAGTGTACACTCCAATGTACAGAAATTTCCTTTAAATAGCATCGTTTCTCGCTCCCCTCCGATAAATTGGCGAAGGATGTTGGAGAAGAACTCCAACTGCTAGAGAGGAGGGAAGGATATGGTGATGAGAGGAATGGGGGGATTGCCCAGGGCGATCTCGACAGGAGTTCTTTCAGCGACTCAGGGGCAATTTCTACTACCGACAACGCCTAGCGTTGTAGGGAATAGCGTGTTTACATTGAACGCTCAGGCGGCAGCAGTGCCTGCAATTGATGCACAGCCTGTGAGCGTAATTTCTCATTCAAATGTTGCGGCACATACAGAGGTTACAACAACGGATGCTAGCTCAGGATGGTTACATTCAGCTCCGCGAACGGCCACTGTTGCTTTGACCCCCGCTATTGCAGGATGCGAGGAGGTTGGACCAACATTGCAATCTGTGGCTCGTTTCATGGGAGAGAATGCGTTTGGTATAGCGGCAATTTTTGGATCTATTACTGCAGGTTTCAGTCTATACCCTCTCTTTTTTGGTCCTGAGGTAAGAAAGGCGAGGGCGGAAGCGAAGTTGAAGAATAAGAAGATTGAAGCCGGAGAGGACTTGAAGCTGCTCGTTGCAGATACGAGGTATATTGAAGCCTTGGAGTTGTATAGGAAATCTCCATTGTCGAGCCTCAACCTTTTGCTTATGGGTATCATTGCTATGCATAGGGGGGATAATGTGCAAGCCAAGGGTGAATTTGAGAGGGCGATGGATGTTAACGCTGAAACGGGTGATGTTGCATCTGACTATATGATTAAATTGCTAGCTCTTTATGCGGCGAGTAAAACGGAAAGCACTACAAGATCTAAGGTGCTAGTGGAGATGTTGAGGTTTGAGTTGATGCGTATTTGGGGTGGTTACATTGATGATATCAAGCTTACGCTTGGAAGGGAAATTGTACCTGATGCCAGCAAGATGACCGACGATGTTATCGTACAAGCCGTATCAGCATATACAGGTCTGCAGGAATTCTTCGGTAAGATGCATGAATTAAAGGCAGAATCGATGGGCGATTCAGAGGTGTTGGCTGCACGTCATGAGGGGATGGCCAGGAAATTTTATAGTCTGATCGAGCATGATGATTGGGAAAGAATTCCGGATGCCATAAGGGCGTCACTCTATATGGCGACAGCGTCATATCTGGAAGCAGGAGATGTTGGCAGGGCGATGCGAACTGCGATAGATGCCTTTTCGGTGGGTTTAAAATTTGATACGAGGGCGCTGCACCATGTTCATGAACATCTTGCCAGAGCATTCCGCGAAGGGGACGAAGATGCTAGCATGCCTGCTATAAGGGCGAGAATGTTGTTGGAGTTTGTCTTAGTAGACGATTCGAGAGATGCTTGGGCCACTTTTTTTGAACGGCGAAATATTCCGAGAACCTTAAAAGATCATAGTTTTGCGGAGTACGTTGGTGCTAAGAAGCCTCATATACTAGAATTTCTTGGTTGGCTAGATTGTCGATTAGGGGATTTTATAACTGAAGATGAAAAGGCTAGGTTGATTGATAGGATGTACGCCTGGGCCCAGATGAATACGACGTGGCAGAAAACTTGATTACGTCCATCGGTTGGCGTTGCGAAGCTCGAAACGTCTATCGTCCATCGGTTGCGTTCGTTCTACGTTAAACGTTACGCAACCTTTTTACGCAACCGATTCGAGCTTCGCAGCCGCAACCGTCATGGATTAACCTGCCCCTATAATCTTACCCACTTTTGGCCCTACAGAATCCTTACCTTGAAAAAATAATCTCTTTGCAACCTCCATCGCCTTCTCTTCAGCCTTGTAGGATTCGATAAGAATAGCTTTTCGCGTGGCGTGGTTATGGTATTTATGGCACGGAAGCTTCTTTTCCTTCCTGCGTTTATCGTTTGCCTCTAGAAATTTGATCATAGATTCAGGTGAGTAGTTCATGAGGAACATCGCGCGTCCCGCAAAACCGTCGGCATCCCCCTCCTCGTTCCTGCGGATTTCGAAGAGCTGTTCCCATGAGAGTTTCGACCAGTTCACTCCCTTGGGGAGGTCGCTCATCATGTGTCCCCACTCATGCGCTAATATTCCGGCTATAAGGTCCTCATCTTCTCCATGTTGTGCTAAAAAATCTACGCCTACGTAAAGATTATCATCTTCATCTACTGACGCGATCGTATTTTCTGCTGGGAGAATTTTTCCACCCTTTTTGCGTGAAATTAGAGCGAGTTTCTTTTTGAGTCTTTCCAGCAAGCCACCCTTGGCGAAAAATGCCGCAATTTCGGGAGGTAGATTGTTTGGATTGAGGACTTTAGGCAGGGGTTCGCCGAGCATCTTTCTGATCTCTTCGGCGTTGCCCATGGCTCCGCCCTTGGAGACCGCACGGCTCATCCAGTTCGGTGGCAGACCCACGAGCTGGGTATTTATTTTTTCAATAGGCATATTTTAGTGTCTAAGTGCTTAAGTGTCTAAGTGTCTAGGTGTCTTGGTTATAGTTCTACAATGAACTTAGGCACTAAGACACTTAGGAACTTAGACACTGCTCTTCTACTATAATTATCGGCACAAGTAGGCCAAATGTTTCGCTAAATATATAACCATCTGTAATTATTGAACTAAATTACCGTCCAATTGTCTTTTTGGGGCCTCTGGAATCTCACCAAACTCCTTTTCATAGCGCTTCAGGGTCTCCCCCATAACCGACCAAATTCGCTTGATATTGGCCGGAGACATGACGACCCTGGCGTTTAAGGTGGCATTTGGCGGCACCAGATTTATGAAATCCAGCACAAACTCATCCCTGTTCATATGAACTAGGAAGTTGTTTGCATATGTACCGCCCATCACGGCGTCGTTTCCCTTCACCTGAATTTTGACTTCCTTCTTCTGCTGATCCATATGAGACCTCAATTAGGTTAATATCG
>CAYWIG010000084.1:0-6789 GCA_964458295.1 uncultured Myxococcales bacterium | reverse complement strand
CTATGCTGGCGATATAGAGAAAAAGAAGGTGCGTGCAGATTTTGGCATTACGTATGATGTCGACGCCATGAAGACCATCGACGATTTTAAAGAATGGGGAATTGATATAAGGGCGGTCGTCATCACGCGTTATGAAAATCAGGCGTCAGCGATGGCATTTAAGAACAAGCTCGAGAGGCGGGATATCAGAGTTTACACGCATAAGTTTACAAAGGGCTATCCGGCCGATGTCGATATGATCGTCAGCGATGATGGCTACGGAGCAAATCCATATATCGAAACCTCAAAGCCGATCGTCGTCGTTACGGGACCGGGACCCGGTAGTGGAAAGCTTGCCACCTGTTTGAGTCAGCTCTATCACGACCACAAGCTGGGTAAGCACTCCGGTTATGCAAAGTTCGAGACATTTCCAATCTGGAATATGCCTCTCAAGCACAACGTGAATATAGCCTATGAAGCAGCTACAGCCGAACTTCGTGACGTGAATGTGATCGACCACTTTCACCTCGAGGCCTATGATGAGAAGACCGTCAATTACAATCGTGACGTGGATGCATTTCCGCTCCTTCGGAAGATAATAGAGAAGATCACCGGCGAGCCATCGTTTTACAAGTCCCCGACCGATATGGGTGTGAACAGGGCCGGATTCGCAATCGTGGATGACGATGCGGTAAGGGAGGCCTCCAAACAGGAGGTGATTCGTCGCTACTTCCGATATGCTTGCGAATATGCGATGGGCCTCGTCGACAAAGGAACGGAGGAGAGGCTAAAACTCCTGATGGAGGACCTGGACATCAAACCTGAGGACAGGAATGTTGTCATCCCGGCTAGGAAGGCGGCTGATGAAGCACGCGATAAGGGCAAGGGGAACGAGGGGATCTTCTGCGGTGCATCCATCGAACTTCCAGACGGCACGATAATAACCGGAAAAAATTCACCACTCATGCATGCATCGTCGAGCCTCATCTTGAACGCTGTGAAACACCTGGCCGGAATACCGGATAACATGCATCTCCTGCCGCCAAACATCACCGAGTCGTTGAGTCACTTCAAGAAAGACGTGTTGAATGGCAACATGGTAAGCTTGGATCTTGGTGAGACGCTTATCGCCCTCTCGATCAGCGCTGCCATGAATCCGTCTGCACAGGTCGCGGTCGAAAAATTAAAGGAGCTGAAAGGGTGCGAGGTTCATATTACGCATATACCTACACCCGGCGACGAGGCAGGTCTTAGAAAACTTGGGGTAAACCTCACCAGCGAACCCAACTTCAGCACGAAGGCTCTGTACGTACAAGGATAGTTGTTTGGGTAAGACTGTCTTGTTTGGCTGTATTCTGTATTCGGAGAAGTGCTTGCCCGTCCGACATGGCTTAGCCGTAGGCGTGCCGGGCGGGCCCGCCATGCGAGCCCTGCATCGCAAGGCGAGGCAGGCAGGGATTAATATCGAACATTTATTGTCTCATCAGCGGTGTCTGAGATTATCCGTATGTTTACAAGCTTCGCTGCATAAATGCTTAACACCATGTAATGACTAGGCATTATTGGAAAACATTGAAGGAATGCCAGGTTCCAGTTATCATGCGAAAGATTATAAACCTGGGGGATGATTATGAATAAGATATTGATGGTTGTAGTGCTGTTTTTTGCTCTGCTTCTTCCTTCACAGGCACAAGCCAAGATAGCTGGCATTACTGTGACACCAGATCCGCTGGATTTTGGGGATGTCTCGTATGGATCAAGTACCAGTCAAACCGTAACCATTACTAGCTCCCTTCCTCTTACGGTAACGGTCAATTACGCCTCCCTTGAGGATACTACAAATTTCAGCATTGTTAATGACGGGTGTGCTGGAAGGGTGATGAGTTCTGGGGATAACTGTAACGTAGAAATCGGTTTTGCACCACAAGTTATAAAACACATCGTTACTCATTTGAAACTCACAATTAACGGATGGCATCAGCCAGGTAATGCATCGGTCATTGAGGGAAATGGTGTTGGACCAGATATTGCGTTTCGTCCGTTGAGTATCGATTTTGGAGACCAGACAGTTGGCAAAGCAAGCAATGAAAGGATAATACTAGTCGATAATTTTGGCAATCAAGCAATAATCTTCACAAGTATCACGACAAATTCCCCATTCAGTATTACATATAATGATTGCGGCTCATCACTTGCTCCCCAACTTCTTTGCAATATCGGGGTTACGTTTACACCAACAGCAGATGGCGCAGCCAGCGATGACGTCACATTTGTTGACAATACTACGACCTCTCCTCAGACGATTTCCCTCACAGGGACCGGCGTTAGCGTACCTCAACCACATGCAAGTTTATCAAGAGCACAAATTGATTTTGGCAATGTGCTGGTTGGGGCGACAAGTTCAGTCGAGGAAGTTACTCTAAAGAATACCGGAACGCTGGTTTTGAATATCGCCGATGTTTCTATTAACGGGGATTTTTCGGTGAGCGATGATTGTGGCAATACGCTGGCTGTAAATGCTTTATGCACACTTTCTATCGATTTTTCACCGACCTCTGAAGGTGCTTTGACTGGAACCGTAACGATTACGGATGATTCATCGCACAGTCCGCAAACGATAACGCTTTCGGGGAGGGGGATAATTCACGATGAAGCTAAGGCGAGTTTGTCTAGCGCATCAATAGATTTTGGCGAACAGGAAGATTATACAACAAGTGACCCCCAAGATTACACGATTGCCAACGTTGGTAGCGAGGATATGATTGTGAGCGACATCGAGGTTTCTGGTGATGATGCGGCAAATTTTGCCAAGTCGAGTGACTGCCAAAGGACTCTTGGTCCTGGCGATTCATGCACGGGTTCAATTACATTTACTCCAGACGAGCAACGCTCCTTTTCTGCTCAGGTATCCTTTACCGACAATACAACTGACAGTCCGCAAGTTATTACGCTGACAGGTTCGGGTGTTGGTTACATTCTTGAGGGCGGTGGGGGTTGCACGTTAATTCCTAGAAAATAATCGAAGAAAAAACCGCCCCTGTGGGCGGTTTTTTTGATGCTCCGGAGCAGGGAAGTCGGCTAGCGGCTATTTTCTTCCTTTGCTTAATCGTTTCAGTTCATCAATGTTACCTTCAATCAATGCCTGTTTCTTAGCTCTTGACCAACGCTTGAGTTGGGATTCGCGTTTAAGAGCCTCGTATTTGTTATCAAATTCTTCGTGATACATAAGTTCGACTGGACGCTTGATGCGAGTGTTATGTCCACCACCACCTTGATTATGTTCTTTGATACGCTTTTCAAGGTTTGTGGTGTAACCGAGGTAGTAGGAATCGTCTGAACAATGGAGGATGTAGACAAAGTGTTTCATTTATGCCCTTCGACTCGCTACGCTCGCTCAGGACCATTCGACGCTTTAACTCTCACTCCTTGCTAGTATCAAAGGGCTGCGCCATGAGCAAGCCCCTGGCAGCTTATGCTGTCAGGGGCGCGTCGAATGGCTCACTGTCGTGCTTGCCCGTCCATCATGGCTTAGCCGTAGGCGAGCCGGGCGGGCCCGCCGAAACTGAAAGCGCAGGAAGGGACGACGTCAGAACTAAGATTCTAAGGCATAGTGTTGATTGGATAGCTGCCTAATTATTTTTTGCTTACATTTACTGCGCAAGGACCTTTTTCACCTTGCCCAGCTTCGTATTCGACTTTGTCACCATCGGTAATTGGACCATTCACTATGGCTGATGAGTGGACAAAGAGATCTTTTCCGCCATCGTCTGGCGTGATAAATCCAAAACCCTTTGATTCATTGAAAAATTTTACTGTACCAGATTCCATGTTTTCCTCCCCTTTTTGTGATGTAAGAATTTACATAACAATTTCAGTGGTTATGAATATATGCACTATCAACATTATAAGCAATCAGTTTTAGCTTAGTTGGGTTACGGATGGGCCTGTTTAGAGCACGCCTGTCCCTGCTTGCTCCGGAGCAGGGACTTACCCTCCATAAACGCTCAGCAACGAATATGCAGGGACGTCCTCCAGACATCACATCGGTGCATCTTCACCGGTGTGGAGAGCTTCTCATTTGCGTTATCGTGCTTCTTTCTAACTAGTTGATATAATACGTAAATACTTGAATGATGATCGGATGTAATAAATAGCATGCTATCCGATCGAGCTATAGGTTGACATTTAAATCCGCTGTCTAAAGCAAAGAAAGGGCCGCCGTTTGGGCGACCCTTTTCCTTTTTGCTCGGAGAAGTGGATGAGTATCGAACTTTTTTGGTATCTTCGGCGGCAAGTGAGCTTGTCGATATAGCCGTGAAGTTGGCAGTTTAAAGTGAAGAATGAGGCGATAATGCTTGCAATGTGAACAGGGGTTGAGATAGGCGTGGCATGTAATATGTTTATATATATCAATAACATACAATCTTGAGGTTCCAAATTGGAACCTCAAGCTATGAAAATAGCTTGAGGTCTTATTATCGATATAGTATCTATTCGATAATAGTAGTGCTTGTTATTTTCGATCAAGTTGTGAGTATTCTATGACTAAAAAGAGCAAGGCGACAGGAAGGGTAATCCGTTGTCCAGAAGGATACAAGGCGTTTATACCTGATCCTCTGCCCCCCGAGTTTTCTCTTACGATCAAAATCTCTAGGATTCTTTCGGATGCTGATCGTCTCATCGGTAAGCTTGCCGGGGAGGGCGGTCAACTTCCAAATCCTCATTTACTTATGCGTCCATTCATAAGGCGTGAAGCAGTTCTTTCGAGTCGCATTGAGGGCACTCAGGCTACACTTGGTGAATTGCTAGCCGACGAAGCTGGTGTGCATGTAGATCGAAGCCCCGATGATCTCAGGGAAGTAGGTAACTATGTAGCCGCTCTTGAATACGGTATAAAGAGATTGAAAAATTTGCCGCTTTCGCTTCGTTTGATCAGTGAATTGCATGAGAAGCTCATGAAAGGGGTCAGAGGTGATCATGCAACACCCGGCGAGTTCAGAAGAACCCAAAACTGGATAGGGGCTCCTGGCAGCACATTATTAAATGCGACTTATGTTCCGCCGCCGCCGAGTGAACTCATGAATTGTTTGGGCGAATGGGAAAAGTTTCTACATGATAAATCGCTGCCACCGCTTGTTCAAATAGCACTGATACATTATCAATTTGAAGCAATTCATCCATTTTTGGATGGGAATGGTCGTGTTGGCCGACTCCTAATAACACTTTTTTTGATAGAGCGCGATATCCTACCTACACCTCTTTTGTATCTGAGTGCTTTTTTTGAAGCGGCGAGACGTGAATACTACGATCTTCTTCTTGGGGTCAGCGAGCGAAGTGAGTGGGAGCTGTGGCTTGAGTATTTTCTAAATGGCGTTTCCAGACAATCAGAGGATGCGCTCAGTCGTGCTGAGCGGATTAATAAAAAACTGAGTAATTGGAAGTTTAAGGTTTCTGGTGAGTCTAGTAAGACGCCGATGTTGCTTTTGGATATGATAGCTGCAAACCCATTTGTTACAGTGAATGGAGCTGCAAAGAAATTGAAAATTGCCTATACCACTGCTCAACGAGCAATTCAGAAACTTGAAAGGTTATCTATTTTAAAAGAAGTAAGCGAGGGCAGGCGCGATCGCGTGTATTGTGCTAAACCAATCTTAGATATCTTAGAAGAACCGGCAAAACTGACTGCATCTAGTGGTTAAGTTCGATTCTGATATTCCCCCTACGAAAAAAGCCCATGAAAAACATGGGCTTTTAACGATGCTCCGGAGCAGGGAAGTCCTCCAGTCATAAGAATCGCTAAGTTCGTACCGAACTAAGCGATTCTAATTCCTTTCGGACACCCGTCGCTGTAATCGTTACAACCGTATTGCATACGCTTGTAACTCAACACCGACGTGTCGAACCGGTCGTCCTTTGGACGACGGTTCTCTTGGACCCTGCGCAGGGGAAAAATAAAACGGGAAGCTAAAAAAGCTTCCCGTTTTATTTTGCTCCGGAGCAGGGACTCGAACCCCGAATGCCCAGAACCAGAATCTGGTGACTTACCAATTAGTCAACTCCGGAAAATCTCGTCATACGTCTTAAGGTTGCGAAACTCGAATCGGTTGCGTCTTAAGGTTACGATACGTAACCGTAACCGTCTGACGTTTCGGGCTGCGCAACTGCAACCGATGGACGAAAATCATAAATGTCAATACTATCAAAACAGACTTAAATAATATCAGTCACTGATCAAGGTCGGGCGGATCTAGCATCGGATCCATGCATTGTCAAGCGATATCAAGGACTTATAATTCCAAAAAATCGAATATATGAAGCAACATGTGCCCTGTAAGTGCCGATAATCATTATAAGGACGGGTGTCCGTCCTCGGGGTGGCTTGTGGTCAAACATATGAGTGACTACGGCTTCAAAAATCTGGTTGCGCAATATTTCAGTGGCGTGCCCATCGCTCCATCCTCACAGCCTTGTCAGGGGAATCCGCAGCAGTTCGTCGAAGGTCTATTTCCAGATCAAACTTTATCTCCATCAACCGAACCTGACGGTTCGATTACATATCGTGACGAAAATGATGAGGTCGTCGCCGTTATCGACAAGGATGGAAATGTCTTTGCGAAAGAGAACGGCGAAATTGTCATCTATAAAGCTGTAGATGAATTGGAAGAGGTTGAGGATGCGCCGGAGGCCGTGTGTGCTCCTCCCGATGTTAAAGCACAAGTTTGCGAAAAGGATGAGGACGTGTTCGTTCCTCCGGAGGAACAGCAGTGCATACCGGAAGCGGATAAGGCAGCTGCTACAGATAACGCGGCG
>CAYWIG010000083.1:0-6827 GCA_964458295.1 uncultured Myxococcales bacterium | reverse complement strand
ATTCCCATCGCCATCCGTACCTTCGTAAAAGTTGTCACTGCCCAGCACAATTCGATCTTCATAAGTCTCAAGCACCGTCATCCATTCTGAACGAATAGTACCACTTCCATCGATGATCGACTTTTCGGATTGTACAGGACCACGGACCGGATGAATCTGGAGATACAGATTGGGGTGCGACGCCATAAGGCTGTTAACCCTCGAGGCAGTCATGTCACCTGTTGTATCGCGCCCAACGTGAGCCCAGACGATCTTTGCATCTCTGTTATAGGCGAGAAGTATTTCAAAATTTGCAATGTTTGCCTGAATCTGATCCGGATTGTTGGAGCTTAGATCTGTGAAGTGGCTAGGCGTATCCATCGTTTCAGCCACAGCATCCATATGGATATCGATAGGAATACCGTTATCTGCTGCCATATCAGCCAGGATATAGAAGAGCGGTGTGTTTGGAGCAGTCTCTTCGAATGCATGACTCTCAGCATAGGAAAGATGCAGGGCTGTAGTCTCCCCAAAACAAACAATCCCTCCAGCATCGATCAGTTCCTGTACCTTGTTCGTAAACGTATTTTGTAAAGGAGTTGACACACTACCATCATCATCCGTCCGTTGAATTCGGGCATTTAAAACACTACCACCCGCCCCATAGAAAAGATGATCCTCATCATATGATACGGCAGTCGCGATGCTGGCCTCACTCTCTTCATTGGCGCTGGCCGCCGGTGGATGCATGAAGATTGTCTTCATTACACCGTATTCGGCCATAGTCGCTACCGCACTGGAAATACATGTCTCAGATACACAGTCAGTCTCGTACCCGGTTGGATGCGCATGCGTATCGATCCAAGGGATAATCGTATCCGAATCGTCACCATTTCCGCTATCCCCTGATGATCCACCAGAACCACAACCTGAAAGCAGAATTATTGCAATAGACAGCAGGACAAATTGTAATTTAGAATTTCTCATATATGGAGAATGTTATCACATAGTGGTGCAATATACTAGAGCATCCTTTGGTTGGCTCTTTGTGAAGGTTTTCTTCGTACCATTCCTTTTAGTAACTTGAATTTGCTTACTATCAATCACCATCAGACAACCGCTCTCGGAATAATAGCTATACGTAGTTCCATCAGCTTTCTCATAGGATATTGTAAGCGCGTTATAACCGATAGACGAGAAGGCTCCATCGACGCCTGGGAACTTACCTTTGCATGATACCGCTGTAATTCCGCCGGCGCCTGCCATAGCGTTGCAGCTGAATCCATTCGCCGAAAATACATTTTGCGCAAACAGTTTAAACGGCAACAGCGCCAAGAACAACACAACTGCAATCGAGATTTTTTTCATGATAACCCCCCGTTGCTGTAGACATTATTTTCTATAAATGAAGAAGTCGAGAACCTTCTAATATCATCCGTGTTGGACCCTCCCCTTCATGGAATTATATGTTTTGCTTATTTCCTCATTATATGGGAGTCTCCCGCGCCTTATGAAGACAAAATATCAAAATCCCCATATAAGAAATGTGGCGATCATCGCCCACGTCGATCATGGCAAGACAACGCTTGTCGACTTCATGCTGAGACAGAGCGGCACCTTCCGAGAACACCAGGCGGTCGACGACCGCGTCATGGACAACATGGACCTTGAGCGTGAGCGCGGCATAACAATCCTCTCCAAGAATTGCGCAGTTTTTTGGAAGGACGTGAAGATAAACATCATCGACACCCCGGGACATGCCGATTTTGGTGGTGAGGTTGAGAGGGGACTAAAAATGGTCGACGGTGCCATTTTGCTTGTTGATGCCTCTGAAGGCCCTCTACCCCAGACTCGTTTTGTCCTGGAGAAAGCTCTGGAGGCGCATCTTAAGATCATAGTCGTGGTCAACAAAATCGACAGAAAGGATGCCAGGTGCCAAGAGGTCCTGGACGAAATCTATAGCCTCTTCATCGACCTGGATGCCGATGATGAACAGATAGACTTTCCAGTCCTGTATGCGATCGCCAGAGATGGAATCGCCAAGAACACGCTGGAGGATGAGGGTGTGGACCTTGCGCCACTCTTTCAGGCGATAGTGGATGAGGTACCCCCGCCCACCCACGATCCCAAAGAGTCTTTCCAGATGCTGGTAACAAATCTTTCCTACTCAGATTACCTGGGTCGCCTTGCAATTGGACGCGTCTTCAATGGCAAGGTTCAAAATAACGACAGCTTGGTCTGTATCTCTGAGGATGGCATCCCAAGGCCGCTCAAAGTTTCGAGCCTTCAGGTTTACGACGGCATTCATGTTAAGGATGTGGAGTCTGTAGAGCCAGGCGACATCCTAACGCTCTCAGGAATTGAAAATGTTGAAATCGGAGATACGATCTGCACAGCTTTAGCTCCTAAGGCCCTGAAGAGGTTCATCGTTGACGAACCAACTGTTTCAATGAAGTTCATGATCAACACCTCCCCCTTCGCTGGGCAGGAGGGTACGTATGTTCAGTCACGAAAGATTCTGGAGCGGCTGCAGAAGGAGATCCTTCACAATGTCGCCCTTAAGGTTGAAGCGGGGGAAACTGCGGACAGCTTCCTGGTCAAGGGTAGGGGTGAATTTCAGATTGCTATTCTCGTAGAGACGATGCGACGTGAAGGTTTTGAACTGAGCGTCGGTCGTCCTAAGGTCATAATGAAGGAGAAGGACGGGGTTAGGCTTGAACCGATTGAGCACCTATTTATCGATATTGACGAAGACTATACGGGTATAGTTACAGAGAAGTTATCAAAGAGGCTTGGCCGAATGATCAACATGGTAAACCATGGCACCGGTCGCGTCCGACTTGAATTTTCTATTCCTTCTCGAGGGTTAATTGGGTACAGGAGCGAGTTCTTGACGGATACGAAGGGCACCGGTCTTATGAATTCGTATGTCCAGGAATATGAACCGTACCGCGGGGATATTCAAAGTCGCACCGCAGGCTCCCTCGTCTCCGATCGTAAAGGCACCTCAGTCGCGTATGGCTTGTTTCACTTAGAGCCGCGAGGTATTCTTTTTATTGAAGCGGGTGCTCCCGTTTACGAGGGAATGATCATAGGCGAACACAATCGTCGGCAGGACCTAAACGTCAATCCATGCAAGTCGAAGAAGCTTACGAATATGCGCGCGGCCGGTAAGGATGAACACACCATCTTAAGTCCAATCATTCCGACGACGCTGGAATGGGCGATAGAGTTTGTCCGTGACGATGAGCAGGTGGAGGTTACACCGAAGAGTATCCGTATCCGAAAGAATATCCTTCCTGCAGTGCTTCGTAAGTAATGTACTATCGGACAGCGATCTTCCGACCATCATATTCCACAATCTGTCCCGAACGTATCTTGCAGCGTTTGCGGAGCTCAACCGCACCATCGACCTCCACGAGCCCCCCAGAGATGACGATCTTCGCCTCACCGCCGGTTTCACAAAAACCCACGATCTTTAAGAGATTCTTAAGCTCCACCCATTCCCTACCTTCCAGTGCGAATTCGTCCATTTTTTCACTCCAGATGTTTTAACCTTCAATAAGCGTCGAACACTCACAACAATTAAGATCTATTCACCCTTTTCTTCTTCGAAGCAGTATGCGTCTCCTCCGAACGCATGGAAAACGCAATTCGATTTCGTTTCAGATCGACCTCGACGACCCTCACGCTCACCCTCTGGTTCACCTTCACCACATCCATCGGATTTTTCACAAACCTATCTGCGAGCTGACTGATATGAACCAGCCCATCCTGATGAACACCGACATCCACGAATGCTCCGAAGTTAGTAACGTTCGTGACGATGCCCGGTAGCCTCATTCCGGGTTCGAGATCTTCTAGCTTGTGTACACCCTCTTCAAATGAAAATTGCTCGTAACTCGCACGCGGATCGCGTCCCGGCTTTGCGAGCTCATCCATTATATCCTCTAGAGTTGGCAGCCCCACGGCATCTGTAACATATTTTTTGATATCTATTTTACCGCGCAGCTCCGGCTTATTCATAAGATCGACGACAGTGCACTTGAGATCTTCTGCCATCCTTTCGATAATCCCGTAGCTCTCGGGATGGACCGCACTCGCATCGAGCGGATTCTTTGCGTTTCTGATACGAAGGAAACCGGCCGCCTGTTCATACGCCTTTGGACCTAACCTCGGAACCTTCTTGATGCTAGCGCGACTTGTGAAGGGGCCCCTCTCCTCACGATAGTTCGCGATATTCTTCGCGAGCGATTCGCCGAGCCCCGACACATAGGCGAGCAGCGCGAAACTAGCTGTATTAACCTCGACGCCGACCCCGTTGACACAGCTTACGACGACATCATCAAGACTCCTCTTCAGTTTAAGCTGATCGACATCGTGCTGATACTGTCCGACGCCTATCGATTTCGGATCGATCTTTACGAGCTCGGCCAGCGGGTCCATCAACCTTCTCCCTATCGAGATTGAGCCCCTCACCGTCACATCCTCCTTCGGAAATTCCTCGCGCGCAATTTCTGACGCGGAATAAACAGACGCCCCACTCTCGTTGACCATGACTATCGAAATATTTTTAGAAAGCCCCAGAGCCCTCACGAAACTCTCAGTCTCACGGCTGGCAGTGCCGTTGCCTATCGCTATCGCATCGACACTATGGTGTTTGCACAGATCCGTGATTGTCTTTGTGGCCTCAACCTTCTGCTGATCGGACTGCATTGGAAAGATCGTCGTATTATGCAGCAGGTCACCTTGCGCGCTGAGTACCACAACCTTGCACCCGGTGCGAAAACCAGGATCGATCGCAAGCGTCACCTTCTCACCGAGTGGTGCGGCCATGAGCAGCTCGCGAAGATTTTCGGAAAAAACACTGATCGCCTCCTCGTCCGCGCGCTCCTTCGCCACGATGCGGAGCTCTGTTTCCATCGAGAATGCGAGCATGCGGCGATAGCAATCCTCGGCAGCCATGCGAACTTGTTCGGAGGAGGGATTCGAAGCGCGTATAAATATTCTGATCAGAATATCAGTCGCCTCATCGGCATCGGGCCTGATTGTGACGCGCAAAACCTTTTCCCTCTCGCCTCGAAGGATGGCGAGCAGTCGGTGTCCCGACATCTTCGCGATCGGTTCGGTGACCTCAAAAAAGTCGCGAAACTTCGAATCTTCTTCATCCTTACTCTTTAGCACCTTAGAATCCACGATGGCCTTCCTCGTAAAGAAGGTGCGCATTTCCGCTCTGACATCACCATCCTCGTTTATCCACTCAGCCACAATATCGCGCGCGCCCTGCAGCGCATCCTCCACGGATTCAACTCCCTTCTCAGAATCGATATACTTCTTCGCCTCCCTTTCAGGATCGAATGCATCCTTCTGTTCCATAATGGAGGTCGCCAGAGGTTCCAACCCCTTCTCGCGAGCATTAGTAGCGCGTGTTCTCCTCTTCGGCCGATAAGGAAGATAGATATCCTCAAGCTTTGAAAGGAGATCCGCCCCCTCGATGGCGCTCCTCAGTTCATCCGTCAAGAGATCCCTCTCATCCAACGATTTGAGGATCGCCGCACGCCTATCATCCAAGTCGGCAAGCTGTGAAAGCCTGTCGCGAATCGCCGTTATAGCTACCTCGTCCAGGGAACCAGTCATCTCCTTTCGATAGCGCGATATAAATGGAATCGTACCCCCCTCCTTCAAGAGCTCAGCGGCGGCGATGACTCCCTTGGTGGAGATATTCAGCTCCTTCGCAACTGTTACTATATGTCGTTCATTCATCGGATGTCCTTTTAATGTCTTCGTGTGATGAGATCGAGCGGCAACAATATTTGTAGGAACAGCCTAGGTCAAGTTGTAGATGAACCATTTCTGCGTCCGTAATTGACTTCAAATACCCCGTAACGTATAGGCTCACCTATGATCCCCTGGGAAATTATCGACAGTACGCAATTACCAAATGGTGAAGGAGAACTCAGCCTGCACAGGCGAGGCGATGAATTCGCCATACGTGTAGACGGATTCGATCTCATGAACAGCTTGGCCCACGAATCGGAAGATGTCCTCGCCAAATTGGCCTGTAAAGTAATCGCCGATCGATCCAATCCTTGCGTGCTGATCGGAGGTCTGGGTATGGGATTCACATTGGCTGCAGCCTTAAACAGACTAGATCCCACAGCACGTCTGGTAGTGGCCGAACTCGTACCTGCTGTTGTGACGTGGAACCGTGAACACCTTGGGGAGTTATCTGGCTGCCCGCTCGATGACAAACGCGTTACAATCTACGAGGGTGACGTTGCCAAAATTCTAAAAAAGAAGCGCGGGGCCTTCGACGCCATCCTCCTGGATGTGGATAACGGCCCCGAGGGTATGACTGTCATTGGTAACGACTGGCTCTACTCAAGAAAGGGATTGGATGCGTCATTCAAGGCACTTCGCCCTCGCGGTGTACTCGCCGTATGGTCGATAAAACCGGACGAGGCCTTTACAAAACGCCTCGGCAAAGCTGGTTTCGATGTGGAAGAGGTTCGCGTACGATCGAAGGGGCGTCATGGATCATCACGCCATACGATTTGGGTGGGAATGAAGTCCAACTGACGACATTATCAGGTTGTCCATAATTCGCATTTCACTTACAATGCGCAAAATCCACAAGGGGGTAATCATGAAAACGAGATTATTCATCATATCGGTATTATTACTTTTCACAGCTGCTTGTTCAAGCTCAGGTGGCGGAGGAACCGACACGGATGTCACCATAACAGCTGTCAAGGATGCCGACGGAAACGACGTAGAGAGCACCGGAACGACCGGCGTCAACCCGACATATTTCGATGTTACGCTTTCAGGTGAAGCCACGCTAGAGG
>CAYWIG010000082.1:0-6965 GCA_964458295.1 uncultured Myxococcales bacterium | reverse complement strand
CAAGAAGTTTTCAACAACTTCCTCCAGATGGTGCGCTAGAAACTTGAATTCACCACACATACGCCCTGTATACCACGGTATACGGATCTTTTCTTACAACCACAACAAACCTAAAACTCTGCCGATAACAATAGTGAAGCCGCTGGGGGGCGGTTTTACACTTCCGAACGACCAATCACAAAAGGCTTCCGATAGGATTTCTCATGTCTGGAGCTGAAAAACCAAAACCGGTCACGTTGAAAAATGTCGGTTCCTATACGTATCAATCCGATGGACCGAACACACCCTTTGGCACCGTAGTGTCTGGCGAATTCCAGGGTTGGAGAATTGGACCATGCACATCGATGCTCGACACTAAATCGATGGTGGGTATCAGCTTAACACCTGAGGCAGCCGATAAATTTAGAAGTTCATTCATGCTCTCGAACCAGGAGTTCTACTTAGATCTCAATGCAGCTGAATTTGGAACAGGCATCTTCTGCATACCGGACCCTTTAAAGAGCTACACCAAGGTCACGATGATGAAGAATAGCTTGAAGAAGTCGATGTTCGATGGATTGCCAAGTGAAAACATTCATTGGAAAGGCAACACGGCTTACGAAGTCGTTATGAAAAATCTTGATCCGACCTTCAAAACCGGAAGCGACAAGGCTAATGATTTCATCAATAGCATAACTCTTTGGGATGTTGGAAAATATTTTGTTGGAGCACTCCTAACCTTAGGCATGGTAATCCTGGGCGGATGGGGATTTTTTAAGGGTGGAGCCATTTATCAGAAGAGGGAAGCTAAGAGACAAGCGAAGATTAAGAAAAAGGCACTGCGAAAAGCTAATGATGCCCTTAAGTCCGATGACGAAAAAGGGCCGAAGGGTCCTGACGACAGCGACCCACCGGCACAGACTGGAGGATCTAGAGAACATAGAGCGCCCGATAAGCCTCCGGCAGCAAAATTGGTGGAGGCAGCCGGTGGCAAAGCAGCAGCCGGCGCAGGCGAGGATACTCCATCGGAGGCCGCTGCAGCCGAACGGTCCGCCGTCCAGACTTCACTTAGCTATGATCCCTGGGAACGCCTCACGAAGGCATTCTTCGGTGACGCTGCAATCGTACAGGGCGCAAGAGTGTACTCCGAGGCAAAAGCCGCAAGGGCGAGAGCGCGCGCATTGACAGCAAAAGTAAAACCAGCTGCGCAAGCAGTGAGGGTTAGACCTAAGCCGGTTAGAACCGGAGGCATGAGAGGCTTTGGAGTAAGGGGGGTCTCTTTCAGACCAAGCTTCGCCGGTGCTGCCGCAGGATTTGGCAATACAGTTTTTTCTTTAGGCGGTTTCTTCTTCGATGGAATTGAGTACGCCCAGGCAAGGGCCGATGAAGGTGGAACATCAGACCTCGATGACGTCTTCAACTTTTTCGAAGGAATGAATTTAGGTGCAAAATGTCTGATGTGGGGACCCGGTAGTGATTCAAGGTGTTCTCCTCCTTCAAAGTTTCCAGAATTCGATGAATACCATCGTCAACGATACGGTCCACCTATTGACCAATACTTTGTCCCACGCAGCCCCATGATTTAGCTTACAATTAAGTGTCATTGCGGATTTCTGACTTCGGATTGCGGTACCGAAATCCGAAATCCACAATCCGAAATAGAAAAGTGTTCGACACTTAATTGAAGTGGGGGCAATATATTCCCCTCTAAGGGCTTTTACGCGGAAGAACATCTTAAATAATTCGTCATCTCCGACGCAACTCGACCAAATTTCAGCCGATAATAAATATAGGGACAGCTCCTCTTCACAAAAAGCGTCCTACGCCTTTCTGTATTTCATCCTTAGACCGTACAATAAAATGTACACAAAATATTCCCCATACACAACACGACCCCTTTTTCGCCGATAACAATAGTGAAGCCACCGGGGGGCGGCTTACCATTCTCGAATATTCAAATTGTTTACGGCTTCAAAAGGAGTCCCCATGTTCAGCGGCGGAGAAATTAAAACCCCTGCTTCCGGCAATTGTTGGGAGAGCGGTAATAAATGTAAGGATCAAAACGATTATCCTGCATGTGTAGACAAACAGCGCGGAAAGCTGCTCGGCAACCTGCAGGGCTATATGGATATAAGCGATCTACCTTTGACCGACAAACAGGTCTCCGTTGCAATGAAGAAGGGTTGGTCTATACCCGGCGCTTTAGGCGTTTGTCGATCTGCACAACCTTTCACCAAAAAGATCAAACCTAAAGGGAGTGAAAAGGAAATAACATATCAGGCATATCAGTATTTCACATATATGACCTACGTCGGCTCACATGGCGGACTCGCCTTGTACAATATGCTCGACCAGCAGATAGCCCATCAGTTTGGAAGGGATGGGATCGCCCTCACCGCAGGTGAAATGAAGATGTTGGCCGAGCAACTCAAACTCACAGAAAAGGATTTTAAGTGCGTATCAAAGGAGACCTGTCCCGGACTGAAGCCAGGGAAAGAAGGCTATAGAGTAAAAGGATATCTTGCCACCGGCGAGTATGTCTTTGCCGTAAATTATTTCAGGCTTAAAACTCTCATTGCACGACTGAAGGCGTTGAATGCTGATGGCGTAAGCAGGATAGGTGGCGAGGAAAAAAGAACGCAGGTGCTGTCCCACCTTGAACAAACCTTAAAAGAGACCCCTCAGCATATGACGAAGAAGGGTCAGGAATGGCAGTCGAAACTTACCGCTGATGGCGTCAAAGCTCAGGCGAAGCTCTCGGAGCGCCAACTAAACGTCGCCCTATATGAAAAAACCGGCATAGCCTTTACCGAAGCGGAAGTAAAAATCCTTAAGGAAAAACTGCGGCTGAGGGATTGGGACATCGTCCCCTACTCGAAGCTCTTTCACAATGGAAAAGAGGAACCGACCAGTCAGGATGGAAGGAAATATTACTTCTTCATCTTGGATTACAAGAGGATGCAATCGACCCTCGAAGAAATGAAGGAAGTTGACCTCAGCGGGATACCAGCAAAAAAACTCGCCGAGCTAAAGACTCATCTAGCGGATGTCCGGGATCAAACACAGGCGGGCATCGCAAAGATCGGTTTTCAAAAGAACGATGAAAACATGGAGAGAATTGAAGCTCAGGGAGATAAAAATCTTTTCTGGATACTCATGGGACAACTCCTGTTTATCGGCGTCATAATGAGGGAGGATATAAAGAAGGCTTGGCAATGGGCCAGCAGGGCTGGACTCAAAGGAGCCGATTACAGAAAACACGTACAGCGCGTCTTGAAGGAAAATCCAGATTTTAAAGTGATAGGCCGCACGACGGAAGCCAGAGAGGCTTGGGGAAGAACCGACAATCCCGATTTCAGAGGGATCATAATCGACGCAAATACCGGTGAAGGTAAGGATGCGACAGCTGAGGCGATGCTGGTACTAAAGGAAACGAAAGATCCATCCGTACCGAAGGATATATTGGATGCGCCAGTTTTAAGAATCAGCGCTGCTGATTTTCAAGCGGGAACAAAGTACAGAGGTACGGTCGCAGATAAAATCGTTCTATTGAAGAGGATGGCAAAGCGCGGAAAGGTCGTCCTGTACATCAGTGAAATCGACGTACTCTTTGCAAGCGGCGGCACATCTGAGGGCAACTCAGAGAGGGCTGCTCAGTTGCTACTCGATACCCTCGAAGAACCTGATGTAAAAAGAAACCTCGTCGTCATAGGAACAACAAGCAGGGGTGGTGTATATACGCCCAGATCAGACCGAAGACCCGATGGTAAATTGACGATGCTGGATGCGGATGGCGATTTGGAGCGCAGGTTCAACTGGCTAAAACTTCATTCCTACACCCTTCCAGAGGTTGTTAGAATCACAACCGCTCCAGATGCTCCATTTCGTCTAAAATATGAGAAGCACTATGGCGTGGAAGTTCCAAAGCCGGTCATGGAATCGATCGTTAAGGTTGCTGAACATTATTACAGAGATGTCCATAGGACGTTGGCTCGCATTCCAGCGGTACAGCAGGTGATCAACATCGCCTGCCGAAAAGCGAGGGATGCGGAGAGTCCAAGGGTCACGTTGGAACATGTGCATCAGGGAATCTCGGAGCTTTTAAAGTTGTCGATAGATAGAACTGAATTCTCTGAAGCGATAGCCAGGGATGCAGCCGAACTCGAAAGGCCTATGTGGGACGGATCAAAGGAGAGCCTAACAAGAATTCAGAGGGGTGAACATACGACATCTGAAATAGATGAGGTTACTCGGAGAATGATCGACGAACTCCATCCTAAAGATAAAACATTCGTTGAAGAACTGATCAGGGATAACAAACCAACATACGATGCTATATTGTCGAGGTTCGATCCACGTGAGCTCTCGCAACTCATCAAAGTATCGAGAATTCACTTCGAATCATGCGACGGACAGGTCAAACAATTTCATGTTCAGCAATCGCGGGGGATGGCCGTTGCCGATATTCCAACTTCATTTATAGTCGAGGTTGCTGAAACATATTCGGGCAGCGACCTGATGGACATGGCCGAGTCGACCGACGCTATGCTAGCAGAGCTTCATGCTCGCGCAAAACCGGTGATGGTGTCCGAGTCAGTCGCTAGAGCTCGCGATGCTGCATCACTCAAAACTGCAGTGGAGGGGATGGTCAAGAAAGTCTTTCCGGAATTTGAAGGGATGGAGCCTGCAGGGAAGGCGCAATTTTTAACCGACCTACTGAAGACACACGGAAATGAACATCTAAGACGTGCATATTTTCCGGATGGCAAGATAACCGAACAGGGAATTAAGAAATTCGCCAATGCATTCTTCAACATAGATCTCGGTCGGATTGAAGAGATGATGATGGAGAAAGATCCGAGCTTCTCAAGACTTCGTCCCCAGCGCCGTATGATCATGGTCAAGATGGCTGCGGGAATAATTGCGGCCGATCCTGCTCTTAAGGGAGAATTCCTTAAAGGTGGGGCAGAAGCTATCAAGGCTGTGGAAGAGGCGAGGAGACGTTCAGCAAGGAAGGCTGGCGGACCCAACAAAGTCGGCGTGATGCTCGCCGCAGCCCCCAGAAGAGCTGTGGATGCCGAAAGAACGGCGACTCCAAAAGGTGAAGGGGTAAGGAGAGGCGAGGGAAGAAGGGGAGAAGGCATAAGGGGGCCAAAAGCAAAATAGATCAACTAGGGGCAGTCCAGGTTTAGGGAGGAAAACATGGTAAGCGCAGGAGAGACGTCCGTAGTTCCAAAGGGCAGAGCATACGGTCCGTATGTAGTCGACAAGAACAATGTCGTGATAGAAGGTGAATACAAGGGTTGGCAGGTCGGTCAGTGTCATCACGGCAGTGCCGATGGTGCAGGTGTCGTCGATACGATGCGAGTTCCGGATCTCAAACTATCCGCAGATCAGATGCAAAGGCTTACCGAATCAAGACAGTACAGAAAAAACTTTCACATCTATCTCGACGGAAACATACACAATGAGAAGGGCGTTGGAACCGTCTGTCTCTACTATCAGAATCCTTCCGAAAACAGAAGCGCACAGGGTAATCTGGATTGCTCCTATATCTTCGATGAAAGTATATTTGAATCCGCAGGAAGGTGGATCGCAGGCGTCGGACGTGAATTTATCCCGTTCATCGGACATCATATCCCACTTACTAAATGTGATAAACTGAAGGCCTTTTACGGCGATTATAATCCCCTCAAAAAACCCACGTTCTGGGAAAACGTTTTTCACGCAGGACTCTTTGGCCTCATGTTTGTCGTCATGCACGACGCCTGGCAAGGCGCCAAGGGCAACAAAACGATCCTCGGTAAGGCGTGGGATAAGATTAAAAAGAAGTTCGGAAATGGAAACGGAAAAGGGCCCAAGGGCCCGGATGGATCAGGTGGCTCGAAGAAAACTGCACCCGTAAAGGAATCCACTGAAGGAAAGGCCGCAAAAAAAACAGGCGCAACCGAAAGATCGGCCCAACCTACAAATCCATTAGGTGGTGATGTGACGACGCGCACAGCAAAGGCGATGTTCGGTGACGCCGTTTCAATTCAGGCCGTGGAAATTCTTACCGGTGCCAAGGTTCCTGTAGCGAACGCCAAGCCGTCAACGGTGCCTGCAAAACCCCCTGCAAGGGTTGTAAGAATTAAACCTGCAACAGTTAGGACAACCGGTTTCAGAGGCGCTGGAGTTCGAGGTTTTGCTTTCAGGCCTGGCTTCGCTGGCGCGGCCGGGATCGCTGGCACTGCAACATCAATGCTTGGCTTCGCCTTTGACGGAGTGAACTATGCGAAGGTTAAAGCTGGTAAGAAAAAGACTTCGACCTGGGAGGATATCGGTAATTTCTTTGAAGGAATGGACACCAGTATCGGCTGCATGCTGTGGGGACCTGGCAGCGATCCAAATTGTCCCGGATATTGGGAATCCATGAACTCTCGCTATCGTGGCCCAGAGGCATAAAAAAGCGTCCGACACTTAATTAATTAGAATGGTTCGATCGTGCTGAATTAGACAGCTAACTCCTCTAACAGATTTGTAATCAGGTTGTAGAACTTTTCACAGGTGTCGATCTTCACCCTTTCGTTTGGTGAGTGCACCGACTCCAGGTGCGGACCAAATGAAATCATGTCCATTCCACTCAACTTCTCACCTATCAATCCGCATTCAAGACCAGCATGAATCGCTGTAACTCCTGGCTCATCATTATATAGTTTTTGATACACCCTTTTCGTGAAGGCAAGAAGCTCTGAATCCATATTCGGCTGCCACCCAGGATATCCGCCGGTCTCCTCAAACTCTGCACCAGAGAGTTTGGCTAGAGAATGTATCGAATTGCTCAGCGCCTCCAACTCGGTCTTGTTGGAACTTCTCGAACTATGAGATATCGACACAAAACCATCCTCTGTGACGATCTTCGCTAGATTGGTCGACGTCTGCACGAGCCCTTCGAGGTCATGGCTCATCTTGATCACGCCATCTGGCGAAAGATCTAAACATCTTAT
>CAYWIG010000081.1:1483-6988 GCA_964458295.1 uncultured Myxococcales bacterium | reverse complement strand
TCGATAGATGTTGATATAGATCAGTAGTAATTTTAAGTGTCAACGCATACGATATTTCCGACCTTTCGTACGGCGCATTTCGGGCGCAGCTTACGGAGCGAAGCGTATTTCAAAGATAAAAATCGTTTTGGCTTCGAAATTTAGAAGCTGACGAAGGAAGATCTCTAAATTTCTAATAAGTTTATCCGAAAAAATGGCATTCCGGCCACCACGCCTGGCTTACGGCGGCATGACTCATGCGCCGTCTTGCCGCCTGCGCCTCTTCGCCGCCAATTACAGGCTTGGAAGGCGGCGAATTCACACGCCGCCAGTCGAGGTAGCCGTCATGCCTTTAACTTTTTCGGATAAGTTGTTTTCCCAGGTGAAGCCAAACGATTTTTATCGAGAAATAGCGTAGTGCAGTGCGCCAGCGCCGGTAGAAAGGTCGGAAATATCGTATGTCGGTAATGAGGGAACGTTAGAAAGAATAAATAATTATTGTGATCAGTAGATGAGATGGCCATTTCGCTTTGAGGAGAGCTCATCCGGTGTTATTGAAAGATCAATAAGATCATCCAATCCAACGGAACTTATCTTTGAACGAAATTCATCCGAACCCGTTAAAAGATCTATCGCAGGTTTGTCAGTTACAAATTCGTACGGATCCTTTCGCCATTCAAAGCCCTTATCCTTATAAAATTTATTTACGAGCCAGATGAAGGCGAGACCTGTTAAATACGGTTTGAAACTTTTTACATCCATGATCTTCCATCTTACGCCACCACATTTTTCTTTGGACCACTTCTGCCTGGTGGGTGTGAATGATATGGGAAGCGCTTCGATTCCATTTAGACCCAGCGAATTAAATTCATCCGAAATCTTTTTTGCATCGATATAAGGTGCACCGATCTGTATGAACGGCTCGTCAGTTCCGCGACCCTCCGAGAGGTTAGTAGCCTCGATGAGGCACATTCCAGGATAGACGAGCGCCGCTTCAAAGGATCTCATGTTGGGCGATGGATTGTGCCAGGCAAGGCCGGTCTCCGACCAATCCATCTCGCGATCCCATCCCTCGATCGGTATAACTGCAAGATCTGATTCATATTTTTCACAATCGTTCACGAATTGAACAATCTCTCCGATCGTCATCCCGTGACGGTTGGGGATGGGGTGAAGACCTACGAAGGACTCGTAATCCTTATCAATTCCCTGGCCCTCCACGATAGCTCCGCCGATCGGATTTGGTCGATCGCAGACAATTATACTCTTTTTAAGTTGAGCACATGCCTTCATGCAGAGGCAGGCGGTCCAAACATATGTGTAGTAACGGCTGCCGACATCCTGGAGATCTACGACCAAGACGTCGATATCGTTTAACATTCCCTCTGTAGGGGTCAGGGATTCCAAGGTTTTTCCGTATAGGCTGTGAATCGGGATGTTTCGTTTTCGGTACACATTTGATTCCACCGGCTCCATGTCCTGCGCAGAAAGATCGATCCCGTGCTCCGGTCCGAATATCGTGGTTACATCGATCGATGCATTGGAAATGAGCTTTTGAATGGTCGATTCGCCGCCTGACGTCTGGCTAGCTGTGTTTGCGAGAACGCCCGTGCGCGCGTTCTCAAGGAGCTCGATATGTGTATCCAAAAGTAGATCGATTCCCAATCTCATGATCTTATGACTCTACTTAATTTGAGCGATTCATTCCAGCAGGAAAAGTGTTCACAAAATGAACCATCGGTATGGCACCACCCCTTCGTCCCGATCGGCAGATATAATACCTTCAGAGCCCCCTTTCTTGACAAAGAATCGACTATTCAATAGAAAACATCATTCGCGAGGATACATATAATGATTGAGGTGACGACGATTATCGGAATTTGAGATTAACAAAGGGCGTCTGGGCTCACTTAAACCAGGCGCCTTTTCTATTTAACATAAAGCAAAGGAGGGGGAATGGAAGTCGCATCAGGAAAGTCGGGACTACCGGCGAATGCATACACCGAGCTTAAGCCCGGTGAAAAATACACGCCGATCATCTCCGCAGGAAGGACGGTACCTGAGGTAACGTTCAGATCGATACTGCTAGGTATCATCATGGCGATCCTGTTTTCGGGGGCCGCTGCGTATCTAGGCTTAAAGATCGCGCAGGTCTTTGAGGCTGCCATTCCTATTGCGATCTTGGCGGTTGGAATCGGGTCACTCTGTAAGAGAAAATCGACCCTTTTGGAAAACGTCATGATCGAAACGATCGGCGGCGCATCAGGGCATATCGTCGCAGGTGCGATATTTGTTCTACCGGCCCTGTTCATCCTTGGATTGGATCAGCACGTCGATATCTTCAAGGTCTTCATGGCGGCGGTGCTCGGAGGAATTTTGGGAATCATGTTTATGATTCCACTTCGTCGCCACTTCGTCTCCGACATGCACGGAAAACTTCCCTTCCCTGAAGCGACAGCTGTGGCGGAAGTTCTGATAGCGGGTGAAAAGGGAGGCACGCACGCCAAGGTTCTGGCAATCGCTATGGTCGTCGGCGGCGTCTACGATTTTCTGGTTTTGGCGATGCACAGCTGGGCGGAGCAGTTTACCACGGCCATGGTAGGTGTTTTCGCACCACTCACGCAGAAGGTGAAGGCCGTCTTCTACATCAACACAGGCGCTGCGGTGATGGGTCTCGGATATATCGTGGGTCTCCGTTACGCGGTCATAATAGCATGTGGTTCATTTCTCTCATGGTTTGTCTTCGTTCCTCTGGTGAATAGTTTCGGTTCATATATCACCGTAGCTATTCCTCCAGCTGAGGGCACGATGACGATCGCATCGATGAGCGCAGCGCAGATCTTCGGCTACTACGTTCGCTACATCGGTATCGGTGGAATCTTCGCAGCCGGTCTCATCGGAATTATCAAGACGAGCCCGATCATCCTTCAGGCTTTCACGAAGGGCTTCAAGGAGATCTTTGCTTCCAGGAAGCAGCATGAGGGTGAAACCAAGGTCGAGCGCACCGAGAGGGATATTCCGATGTCGATCATCATGGTCTTTATGGTCGGCGTTCTCGTTGCGACATGGCTCTTCTTCCGCTTCAGTGTGCTTGGAAATGAAGCGAACCCAACGGGTTTTAGTTTTATAGCGCTGGGAGTAGTCCTGGTTATTTCGTTCCTCTTCACCGCGGTGGCGATCAGGGCGATTGCCATTGTAGGTATCAACCCGGTCTCCGGTATGACGATTATGACGTTGATTATTTCATCGCTCATTCTCATCGCGGCCGGCCTTTCGGGTGAATACGGAATGATGGCCGCACTTCTGATCGGTGGAATGGTCTGTACCTCGCTTGCGATTGCAGGTGGTGCGATCACGGATATGAAGGCGGGATATTGGTTGGGTTCAACGCCTTCGCGTCAGGAGTGGGGTAAAATATTGGGAACCGTCTTCGCCGCGATAACGGTCGCTGCGGTTATCATCATGCTCAACCAGGTCGACGGTTTTGTAGTTTCGGCAGAGCATCCGAATCCGCTTCCTGCGCCGCAGGCGAACGCGATGGCCGCGATCATGAAGGGTCTCATGGCCGCTAAGGGTGCACCTTGGTTGCTTTACGGAATAGGTGTTGTAATCGCGATTCTTATGGAACTCCTCGGTATTTCACCTCTAGCATTTGCACTCGGTATGTACATACCACAGGCTTACAATACGCCGATTCTACTCGGTGCCATCATCGCAGCTCTCGTTCAGAAGAGTGCGAAGGGCAACAAGAAGCTCGCGAGCGCCAGGCGTGAGAAGGGAACTCTCATCGCATCCGGCTTTATAGCTGGCGGTGCACTCATGGGCGTCATAGGTGCGCTGTTGCGCTTCATTGAGATGAAGCTCGACGTGAGTATATTGCCAAGCTTCCACAACGCCGACACGGTGTTTGGAAATTGGTTGGGAGCGGTCATGCTCGCTGTGATATGTTTGTATGTCTTCTACAGCGCAAAGCGCGCTAAGGAAGGCGATTAATAACTAGTTTGGGGGCCCCCGGCACCGTTTGGTGCCGGGGGTTTTTCATACTCAAAAAAGGAGGAAGATATGAGTAACGATGCAATTGTAAATGGAGCAAAGCAGGCAGTCGTAAATTGTCTCAAGGTTAAGAGCGGCGAGAATGTCGTCATCGTAACTGATCGCGAAACCGAAAAACTAGGCGGAGCACTCAAAACAGAAGCCGAGAACGTTGGAGCGGAAGTTCAGGTGTTCGTAATGGAGAACTTCGGAGATCGTCCCGAGGATGGAAACAATCCTATAAAGTTTCCGGAGGAGATTGGAAACGCGCTGAAGGGTGCGCAGGTGAGCTTCTATATCGCACAGGGTAAGAAGGGTGAACTTCAGACCTTCCGCATCCCGATGATTAAAGAGGTGGAGGCGAACAACGTAAGACATGGACACATGCCTAACTTCATCGAGGACATGATGAGCCAGGGTATGGCTTCCGATTATGCGAAGATTCAGGAGATCTCAAAAAAGGTATACGACATCGTGTCAAACGCAAACGAGATTCACGTAACAACTACGGCGGGAACCGATGTTACGGCGAAGTTCGACAAAAAATTCAAATGGGTCATTTGCGATGGAAATATCAAGCCGGGTGCATGGAGCAATCTGCCCGACGGCGAGGTCTTCAGCGTACCAGTTGATGTAAATGGCAAAGTCGTGATCGATGGATGTCTCGGCGATTTCTTCAACAAGAAGTATGGCGATCTCTCCGGCACACCTCTTTCATATGAGCTGAAGGACGGAAGGTGTATCAATGGAAGCGTTCAGTGTAACAACGATACCTTGAAGAATGAGTTCGAGGAATATACGTTCAATACGGATGAGAATTCAAATCGCGTCGGTGAATTCGCAATTGGAACGAACATCGGCCTCGACAAGCTCATCTGCAACCTTCTTCAGGACGAGAAATTTCCAGGCGTTCACATCGCACTTGGTGATGCGTACTCCGACAAGACCGGCGCTGAGTGGACGAGTCAGGCGCACAACGATGGCGTCATGCGTAACGTGACAATCGAGGTCGATGGAAAGAGAATTATGGAGAATGGCAAGTTCTTAATCTAACGGGGGGAAGAAAGGTAAACCATGAATACAAAACGAATGATTGATGATTTTGTAAAATACACAAAGATCGACACGACTGCTGATCCTGAGAGCAAGAGTTCACCGAGTTCACCCGGCCAGCTCGAGCTCGCTAAGCTCGTGATGGAGGATCTTAAGAACGCGGGCGCTGATCATGTCGAGATGCAGGAGGATGGCTTTATCTTTGCGACGGTAGAAGAAAACGTTCCGGATGGAAATCCTGCGAAGGGCAAGGTCCCGACGATCGGCTTTCTATCACACCTGGACACGGCGAACGAAGCGCCAGGTGTGAATGTAAAGGTCCAGTTCATCGAAAACTATCAGGGTGGGGATATAAAATTCCCGGGCAATCCGGAGCTAACGCTCAACAATGAGACGGCACCAAATCTACAGAAATGTATTGGCCACACGATCATGACGAGC
>CAYWIG010000081.1:0-1442 GCA_964458295.1 uncultured Myxococcales bacterium | reverse complement strand
GTACGACGCTTCTAGGTGGTGATGATAAGGCTGGGCTAGCAGCTCTGGTGGAGCTCGTACGTCACTACAAGGAAAACCCTGGTGATATCCATGGTAAGATCAGAATCGCGATTATTCCTGACGAGGAGATCGGCGTTGGGACCGAGAAGCTGGATCTTAAAAAGTTCGGCTGTGATGTCGCGTACACAGTCGACGGTGGAGTCATGGGTGAGATCGATGTCGAGAGCTTTAATGGCTTTAAGGGTAAGATTGCCGTTGAGGGGTATGCGGCCTTTCCGGGTTACGGAAAGGGGATCTATGTCAACGCGACACAGATACTTTCGAAGATGATTGCGAAGATGGAGGATAAGCGCTGGCCACAGAACGCCGCTGGAAGGGATCCGATATGGTGGATCCACACATTTAACGGCGAGGTGGCGAAAGCTGAAGCGACCGTCTTCCTTCGTGATTTCGATCTCGATGGAATCAAGACACAGGAAAACCTTCTAAACCAATACAAGGATGAGGTTTTAAAGGAGTTCCCGAAGGCCAAGGTGTCGATCGAGGTTTCTGAGATGTACAAGAACTACAAGTATGAACTCGAGAAGGATCCTCGCGTCGTGGATTATGCGAAGGAGGCGATGACGAACATCGGCATCGAACCGGAGATAAACTACGTCCGCGGTGGAAACGACTCATGTCATCTCTGCTTCAGCGGACTTCTCTCGACAAACCTCTTCATAGGGATGCAGAACATGCATAGCCTTATGGAATGGAATTCGGTCGAGACGATCGAGGCAGCGATGAAAACCTTGGTTTCGTTGGCGAAAGTTTGGGTCGAGAAAAGCGCATAACGGAATCATTGAGAAACTTCTGGATGCCAGATGCCTGATTCCAGATACCCTCTGTCGAACAATCGAATCCACTTGGATATGAATGTTATCCGGCATCTGGGATCTGGGATCCGGCATCCAAGGTTTAATTTCAGAAATTAATAGTTCGCAACTGAATGGAGAGATAAATGACACTAAAGATGATCAACACAGACAAGGCACCAAAGGCGGTCGGTCCATATAGCCAGGCCGTTCGTGCGGGAAATCTTCTGTTCTGTTCAGGGCAGATTCCACTCGATCCCTCGAGTGGGGAGTTAAAGCTCTTCGACGGAAACGTCGCCGAACAGACGAAGCTTGTCATGAGCAACTTGGAGGCGGTGCTGAAGGCTGAGGGACTCACATTCGACAGCGTGATCAAAACAACGATATTCCTCTCAGATATGAGCAATTTCGGTAACGTAAACGAGGTTTATGCGTCTTATTTTGGCGAATACAAGCCAGCACGTGCATGTGTCGCGGTGAAGACGCTTCCGAAGAATGTCGATGTGGAGATCGAAGCGATCGCTTTGATTTAGTAGGGGACGTTGCTGAATTCAAATTTCAAGTGCAACAACGGCGCTCTAAATTGTA
>CAYWIG010000080.1:0-7025 GCA_964458295.1 uncultured Myxococcales bacterium | reverse complement strand
ACCTGCACCAAAGGTTACGCCCCCTATCGTTACTCCACCTGCAGAAATAGGAGGCTCAGAACCGGAATCGGGAGGCTCAGAACCGGAAGGCTCAGGACTTGGTTCGGGGTTGCCATGATCAGAACTATCCTCTTCTGGGGCCCCAGCAAAACCACCTTGAGAAGCTGGATCCAGCATATAGCAATCTGGATTAAATTGGATGTCACCATTTCCAGGTGATGAGCCGGGAACATCAGGGGGAGCATCCCCTCCTCCTGGCATCGGAGTCGGAGTTATGCCAACATTTGCCTGCGGATTTGGACCAACACCTCCACCAGGACCACCTATTCCAGGACCGCCAAAATTTCCACTGCTAGCAAAAATACAACGTGAACTGCCAGAAGAACTTGTGCCAGGAGTATAACCTCCTTGCACGTCCCCATCCTCAGCACTGACTGAGGCTCCACCAACGGCGTATATTTTTTCTTTAAGCAAATCATTAAAAGTATTCAATTTCACTAATGCTCTTGGACTTATAGGATAATTGCCTTTTCCACTTTCGCCTAATAGTATTTCCTTGATATTCCTCTCCGCGTGCAACCACCAAGCAATTTCTTTTATTTGTAGATTGTTTAGGTTACTGTACACCTTATCCACTAGACTCCTAACTGAAAAGGTTTTGTTCTTCAGGTGCATTCTTTCAGCAGCATGCTCAACAAATGAATCTTTCAAAAATATATTACTAGCATGAATCACTTTAACGAACTCTTCAGGTGATATTTTTTTACCATTCCTTTGAGCGTAATAATTGTATTGCTGATGTAATTCCATATGGGGACCCAACTTCTTTTCTTTATCAGACATCATTCCAGCTTTAACAGCCAATGCTTTTTTGTTATCATTTAATTCATTGCAACCGTCATTGGATTGACAATCTGAATCCCCCAATTGATTTTCTCGTTCAAATCCAGCACAAGACATTACTGAAAGAGTAAAAAGAGAAATTATAATTAAGCAGGAAAAACGCTTTTGAAAATTCATATCCACGAGATAGAATTATAGCAAATAACGTGCCATACGGTGACAGAGAATTGTGCCATAAAACCTAGGTGGTTAAGCTGTAATTCTAATCACAATTATGTTCACAATAGAGAAACATCATACGTCGCATGTCAATTATTTGACACTATTCATAAAAACTACAAACGGAGAAAACACCTGGGTATCCCAAAAGATCCTGATCGATTCTGAGTTTGGAAGCACCGAAGTTATAGACGACGCCAATTTTCTAAATAATAATACCGACTGGGTGTCATTTCGTGTCGAAAGGGTAATTGAAAATAATACCAGGTTAAATTGTGACTATTATAGTTTAAAACACATATCCAAAAGTGAAGTGGAGCCTTCCCCTCGATTCGCCGGCCCTCCTGTCCAACTTAAAACCATAATCCAATCGTATCGGGCCAACCGGCGTGATATAGCGGATTCCCAATCCAGCCGATCTGCGTACGGTTGTATCCCAGCCGATTGCTGAGAAGCTGTCAGTGAGGCTTCCCATGTCGAAGAATCCCGCCAGCGCAAATCGACCGATGATTCTAATTCTCAACTCCTCGTTGAAGATCCACCGAAGCCTTCCTCCGGTCGCCCTCCCGTTTGCATCGACGGGGCCCAGCGAGTCCTCACCAAAGCCCCTTATCGTATCGTCACCGCCCAGGAAGAGGAGTTCATTTGAAGGCACGCTGACGTTCCTTCCAAGTGTGAGTATCCTGCTAAATCGAAAACCCGTGCTGAATGTGATTCTACTAAATGGACTTAAATCGTTTTCACCCTCCCATGATAATTTGAAAAAATCGGCGCTATCGCCTTTAATCTCATTAAAAATATCGGCACTTCCGAGCGTGAAGAAACCCTTCGTAGGATCGGAGAAGCTATCCCTTGAATCATAGCTCGAGGAGAGTGAGACCTTCGATATCGTATTGTTACGCAAACTGTCGGCATCCGCAGCGACGGAATCTCCGGTGATAAAGTAGTTTCTATCCATCTCCCAACGAAAGAGAAATCCGAATCGCCTGTAACGACGGAACCAACCTATAGCGCCAGCCATCTGAATGTATGAATAGGCGGGTTTCTTTTTATATTGAACCCAGGTGTTGGTGGTCATCTCAAAGCTGGAGCTGAAAAAACGAGGGTCATGCCATACGAGCTCCGCCCTCGTGAGATCCTGACCCGCCGTGAGATCGAATTGATTCGTCTTTGCCCATCCGAACGCATTGACGTTTGTAAATGTCAGTGATCCTGTAAACTGTTCATCCGTCGAATAGTTGAAACCGAGGTCAACCATAAAGGGTCTCTGTTCCTCGACCTTGACCCTCAGCGGGATTACCTTCCTCTTATCCTCCAAGCCTATGGTGGAGACATTAACCGATGCGAAGGGGCCGAGCCTTCGAATGTTCAGCTGACTTTCAATCACCTTCTTATAGCTGAACCGATCCCCTTCCCTAAGGCTCATCGCCTGTTTTATCGCCTTCTGACTCGTCAGGACATCACCGACTATGAGGATTTTGCCGATCTTGACGAGCGGGCCCTCCATGGCGTTGTAGTTGATGACAGCTTCAGCGTTTTCCTGATCGAGCTCCCAGTTGGCCTCGACCGTCGCATATGGATAGCCGTTGTCGGCAAAGAATCTTTGTAGCTTTTCGCGATCCTCCTCGACGCCTGGTTCATTGAATGGTTTTCCTTCCCTTGCGCCGATAGCCTTGAGAAGTCGCTTCTTGGCGAACGATATTTTGCCGTTGAAGTTCATCCTCTTAACCGTCACCTGCTGACCTGCGTCGATGGGAATCGTAATGTCCAACGCGTATCCCTGTTCGGTCGGTTTAACCTTCCATTCTCCAATCGATGGGTTGAGGTAGCCATGCCTGTTCATCTGGGATTCGATCGACTCATCATCATCGGATACATATTCAGGATAAAAGGCGCCGCTCCTGCCCAGGGCCATGGTCTTGTTGTGCATCTTCTTCTGCAAGGCCTCGGTGCTTACGTCATCATTTCCCTCAAAATTGATAAACCTGATTTTTTTTGGAATGCCGGCATCTATCTTGAACGCGATTTCAATAGCTCCATTCTCCAGGAGTCTTTTATCACCTGAGACCTCTGCGTCGGGATAGCCCTTCTTTTTGAGAAGTTTTTTTATTTCGTCGCAGCTCATCTCTATTTCAAAATCATCTATCACCCCCTCATCTAGAATGGTTATGCTCTTTCTGAGCTGTTTTCTGCTGATCTGGGGGCTGCCTATGAATTTAAGGATGACGTGTGGGCCTTCGTGAACATCGATAGTTAGATTCACCTTTCGTTTTTCGAAGTCAAAAGTCTTTTCGATAACCTTGATTCTAATTTTTGGATAGCCGTGCTTACGATAGAATTCCTTCGTATCGCGCAGCGCGTCGCGAAGACGTCTTTCGGAATAAGGTTTAAAGGGATTTATCTCCGATACGACCCTGCCCTTAGGGTAGGCCTTGGGTCCCTCAACGACTATCTTATTATACCTTAACTGCTCCCCCCTCCTGATGTGATAGATTATCTCAACGCCATTTACCTCTGGGACTGGAATGATTTCGGAGAGCACGTCCGTATTGATATATCCCTGACGTTTATAGAAGGCCTTTATTCGTTCTATCTGTTCATCGACCCTGTCTGGAACATATACATCGCCCGCATGAAGGCTTAGATATTTACGAATCTTGTTTTCGATATAAGGATAGTTCCCGGTGATGTTAACGGATTCGACGATGATCGCTTCCTCCAAATAAAATCTTATCAATACGCCGCCATCCTCTATCGATGGGCTCGCCTCGATTGCATCGAACACGCCCCACTTCCTGAGGTAGCTCATGGCATCGTCAATTTTCTTAAACGAAAATTCATCGCCGGTTTTTATAGGAATGACATCCCTCACCACCGCTTCGGAGATCGTGGTGAGCCCAGTTATCTCTATCCTCGACACAGGTTCAGCACGAACCTCGAGCGGGATGCATAGGAGAAGTATGAGAAAAAACGATGTTAAGATGTATTTATGCATTAAACCTGGGTCGCCTATTCCTATCTCATTCTAAAACGCAGCAATCCGCTGAACTCTGATTTCTGGTCGGTCGATCTCGAACCTCTGATGAGTAGATTATCTGTGAGCAGATATTCTGCGATCACAGTCTGCTCCGCTTCATTTGTGTTTATATCGGTGGCAAAATTGATACTCAGTCTATCAGATAGTTGTTTTCCCATATAGAGTCTCGATACGTGTCTTTTTTCAGGATCTGAAGCTTCTAGCCTGAATACATCGAGACGCGTATATTTCGTGACGGGCCTCTCCACTACGCTAGTTACAGATTTGGCCACAAGCGATGTGGTCATATCCCCCCTGTTGGTTCTGGAATAATATTCGCGTTCGTCTTCGGTCATTCCAAACAGGATTAGGGAAACCACATCCCTCTTCTCAAGGGGCCCAGATGGAGATGTCGCAGATAGATCCAGATCCAGGTTATCCATCGTCCCGTGGAGGACTATATTGATATTGTAGACGCCAAGCTCTCTCTGGCCGTGGAGTTCAATATACGGCTTTTCATAGTCAGCCCTGAATTCGACAAATCCCTTGGTTATATCGAAGAGCAGTCCCAGGTAATCGATCTCACCCTCATTGCTGGTGATTGAGCCGGAGACTATGGGCTTCTTCCTCGTACCCTTGATATCGATATTGGCACTGAGATAGATTTCGCCGATGTTGTTCTTGATTTCAAGGTCGCCAGAGTTTTGAACGTGGAGATCGAGCTTTGGATCGAAGGTGTCGTCAAGCCCACCCCTCTTAGGCGGTGGGGGTTCGGATTTATCCTTCGTGAGTTTGTCGATGATGTTGAAGTCACGCGTGTACCTACCATCCAGGATGGAGATATTTCCTGACAGATTTGGCTGTGGGAAGTTGCCTTTCAAACTTAGGGACCCTTCAAATTCGATATTGAACTCCTTATCCTTCGTTCTGTAGCGCATGGCGTCGCCAGTGAGGAAGACATCTGCGGCCTTTGGCATTAAGTTCGCATGCTCGAACCAACCTTCGAGCTTGAGGCTTCCATCCTCAGAGCTTGCAACGACATTCTCAAAGCTTACTTTGTTTCCATTGAACTTCAACGAACCCATGAGATTTTCAAGAACGAGCTGGATATTTCGAAGCGTCAGGTAGTTCTTGTTGAATTTTATATCTCCAAAGATCTGCGGGTTCTGGGTGCGTCCCCTGATATCCAGATCTACATCGACGAGTCCGTTTCCACCCCTGATCGTAGTCAAGAAGGGCTTGAATACAGCTATGTCAGCTCGTCCCGTAATTTTAAGATCGATGGGACCGGCCGCCGATATACTTCCGCTGGCAACGGCGTTTTGATCCTTACCTTTATTCCAGCTGATCTCCTTGATCCTCCAGCGCTTGGCGCTGGATAGGTAGGTAGCATCAAGGTTCAGCTCGGGGATCGGTGATCCGTAGAAGTGAACCTGTCCTGGCGTTATGTCGGCCTCGATATCTCCAGGTGTATCAGTCGGAATTCTAAGCAGTGCTAAATCGAGATCGTGAAATAGAAGTTTTCTGTTGGAGATATCTATCTTGGCCGATGCCCTCTCGAAGTTTATATTTTTCAGGCTTCCATCCCTAATCTTCGCTGTTGCTTCACCCTTGAATGCTTTACTGGGCCCATTTATCTCGATGGTTCCAGTGCCTCTTCCGGTCAGTCCATATGCCTCGAACGAGGTTTCGAGAGGGTGGTCTTCCACCTTGGCTTTAAATTTGATCTCCTTATGTCTTGGAACTCCCTTCGTCTTTGGACCGAATGCCACCTCGAGGTTGGATTTGCCGGTTTCACGTTCCTTGGCCATGATCGTAGAGTCGAGGATTAACTTATCGAACGTTGCATCGAGTTCGGTCCTTATGATTGGTGCTGTGATCTGATTCCATCCCCCGTCGAACGTCGTTCCGGATACGTGGACATCAAATTTTCTTCCCCAACCCTTAAATGAAGCGGTGCAATCGCTTGCACCGAAGATCTTCGAGAGATGTGGGTTTCTAAATTTATCGAATATGAATTCTATGGGGAAGCGCTCTCCCTTGGCCTGGAGGTCTATCACCTTGGCCCTAGTGTCTATTTTCCCGGCAACGGATATTATATCATCGCCAGCAACTAACCTGGCATTTCTTAAATTGAATACGCCATCTCTCCAGGATACGCCCGTTGCAACCGTTATGGGGACATCAGTGGAGGCACCGAACGCATGCGTTATTCTGATTTCACCATCCCCATCCGTAGTTGAAGGTATGAAACCCTTACCGCTAAGTGATATGTTTCCTGACATCGATCCGGCTGTGTCGAGCGTCTTCATCGGCCTTACGATATGTGGGAGTGGGATCGGCTTTTCTATGTTTATATCGATGTCAAAATTCTCTTTCTTCGTATCGATCCTCATGGATCCGGCAAGATTTCTGCCGCCGACTGTGAGACTCAGTTCTCTAAGGCCAACGATATAATCCCTGTAGGCAGCCGTAGCTGAAATCTCGTCAATCATGAGGCCTTCGGCATTTATGTCGCTTGCCTTCAGTTGACCATTCAGGTCGTTGGCGTAGGGAAAGTCTGTATGCCACTTGGATAGTTCAGTCGATGTATCGAGGTTCAACATTCCTGCTGAAATCTTGGCATCACCATTTTTCGATATTACGAGTCCGTCAGTTCTGAGCTTTAACTCGGTCCTCTTGAGTATTCCGGATTCCAGCGATAGGCGAATCTCATCGGTGAACAATTCGGCGTTCTTCCCAAACGATATCGAGAGCTGGCTTATCAATCCCTCGTCGATGATGAGATTCTTAAAAAGAATTAACTTTGAAATTTCAAGTCGTTTTCTTTTCTTTTGGATTTTTCTCTTCTGGGATGGGAGTGAAAGCTTAACGCCGCTCAACTTCAATTCATCGAATACGAGTTTCCCCCTGAGTATTCCTAGAGGCCTTATTCTTATACCTAGAT
>CAYWIG010000079.1:0-7122 GCA_964458295.1 uncultured Myxococcales bacterium | reverse complement strand
TCGATCTTCTCACTCTTCAAATTTTCACCATCGACATCGGGAAGCTCGGGAAGATTTACGAGCTTATGAACCTTCATCCCTTCCTGCACAGATTCCATACATGACTTTACAGGAAGTCCGTCGGCTATGACGAGACACTGCGCACACTGTCCATTTGCACAAAAGATCCCCTGCGGTGATCCATCCTTCGGATGCAAACCAAAGGTACGAATGCCGTTTGCGAAGAGGGCGCTCGATATCATCTCGCCCCTCTTCGCCTTCATCTCCATACCCTCGAAATAAAAGGTAATTTCAGGGGTATCCGGGATCGGCAGGACGGGATGTTTTAGGACGCGTTCCATAATGTAAGTTATTGAAATAATTCAGTTAATCGAGATCGTCTGACTAACCCGATTTCGACCTTTTGTAAAGTCCATTTACCATGGTATATTAATGACTCACAAAGGGGGAAAAATGATCAGAATCGTAAAACTCATTACATTATTCTGTTTAATCTCACTTACCGCCTGCAGCTCGAGCGGCTCTGGTGAAAGTGCGGACACAGGAGGTCTTGCGGGAGCAGAATCGATCACGGGAACGGCTTTAGCTAGTGATGGCACACCTCGTGGCGGACTGACTGTCTACCTGCCGGGAATAACTGTTGTCGCTCAGACGATAAAACTTTCCGCAACCGATGGTACTGAATGCGTAGATCCCCCAGCGGAGGACAGCGCCGTCGCATCGGGCTGCACTTCTGCGGACGGATCCTTCTCAATTGACACCTCTTCAGTAACGGACGAGGTTGATCAGATCATTTATTATGACGGAACCACAAAGGAAGTTGCAGATCTTGCATGCACTGCAGATCCTTGCGAACTTAGCCAGGTGACGACTTCGTTCGATCCCGAGACGGATCCCGCCGAACTAGCCGAAGCTTCGCTTGAAAGTCTCAGCGTCGCGATGCAGACATGTACTGCCGAATGGGATTTGGAGCCTTCGATAGCCGCAAAGATATTCGTCGGCAAGCCGGGCGGTGCTGCCCCTGACTGTAATTGCGCCGAGAGCGGACACATGTCGTTTGACTACGATACGGCGATCGTAACCCTCACTGAATGCATGACCACCTCAGACCTAAGTTTTAGCGGAACCTTCGCAATCGACATCGAGGAGGAGGAAGGTTGGGTATTCGGCGATCTCACACTCGAACCATCTGGTTCATGCACGAGCGCCTCTGGGCAGGAGGTCAACATGGTTGCATCCCTCTCGGACTGCACGGGAACCGTCGATATGAACTGTGGCACTAGCAGCACTGAGGTCACATGCACATATGGCGCCCCTGCTGAGGGGACTGATTACTGCTCCGCAAACTGCGAATAAAATAATCTCCCTTACGGTGTTTTTTATCCGCCGCAACCTATACAAGCCCCTGGGGCTGGGAAGGTTTGTTTCACGTGAAACATGTGTTCAATTTTCCGAACGACGGGAATCAATACAGCTTTTTGTAATTCCAATAACTGGCGAGGACTTTCTTCACATAGAGATTTGTTTCTGAATAGGGGATCTCCTCGATCCATTCTTCGATATCATTGACGGGACCGTTGCCGATCCAGCGGCCGACCGCCTCCTCGCCTGCGTTGTATGAGGCGATGACCGCAACGGGATTACCGGGAAAGATGCGCCTCTGTTTTTTCTGATATTGGATGCCCAGCGATTTTTTCGTAGCGGGATGATAGTGTTTCCTTCTGTCGATCTTGCCGCCGCCGTTTTCATCGACCATTTTATTTGCAGTCGTAGGCATAAGCTGCATCAGTCCCACAGCACCTGCCGGTGACACGACCTCCGGCTTGAATGCCGATTCATTCCTCATGATCGACCATACGAGGATGTTGTCGACATCGCTCTTTCTCGCCAGTTCATTAACGACCGCACGATAGGCTTCAGGATAATACTGCTCCCAAATAAACCTACAGATCACACTCGATGATGGACTGTTCTTCAGCATCCCCTTGTAATTGTACCTCGCCATCCTCATCGCGAGATTGTAGGCGTGATTTCTGTGCGCGTACCACATAATTTGATCGGCCTTATCGAAATGTTTCTTGAGATCGATCGCTTTTAGCTCCCTCTTCGCCTCCTCGCGAAGTCCCATTTTGTCAAATAGGATAGCCCTGTCCATGTGAATCGAACCGGTGCCTCTTTGCAATTCGTCTGGATGCCATTTAGACAACCTTCGATGTAAGTTTTTATAACGAATAAAACTGTCGACCGTTCTCACATCACCATCCAGCTGCCTCTTCGCAAGAACGGCATAATATCCATTTGGATATTTCTTTATAATCTCCTTGAACAGCGTATCGGCCTCGGCACCCTTCTCCTGACGCTTGAGCATTCTCGCCTTCCAATACGTCACCCGATCCTTGATCTTCATTCTCCTAGCCTCTCGCTTTAGAAGAACGTCGATAACGGCTATAGCATCGTCGTATCGACCGAGCATGTAGTAACACCAGGCGAGATTCCACCTCGATAGAACGCGCTGCTTGGGTCCGTTGTTCATCCTGAGCACCCGCCTCCACATCTCGAGCGCCTTGTTATACTTACCCTCGTCCATATAGAGATAAGCTATCTTGTAAGCGATATTCGCAGATGATCTGGACTTAGGAGATCTACCCTTCAACATCTGCTCACGGACGGCGATCGCCTTGTCATACTCGTCCCTCTTTGCGTAAACCGTAGCCAAATTCCAAGAGAGCGCTCGCGCATACTCCCTAGCACCGTGCGTCTTTTGGAGCTCCTTCATGAGAGCGATCGATTCATCGTATCGATGGAGCCACCTGTATGCACGAGAGAGAAGCCACTTCGTCCTCACCTTGGTTGCAAAATCGAGGTTCTTCATTCGAAGAACGCCCTCAAGCCTACCCGCCGCCTCATCCCACTGCGATCTCTCCGCAAACGATTGCGCTAGCTGATATTGACGATACGGATTACCCAGCCATTTATCCAAATTCGCCTTGAAGCGTTTCTTCACATCGGCCATCAGAGGACGCAATTCATCCAGTTCATCCTCGCTCCCCGAGTGCATGATCAGATCCTTTAAGTTTGTAACGGCTGCCCCACTTCCGCTCTCAACTAAGGATTTCGCCATAAGGAGATCCGCCTCGAAAAGCTGATGATCCCTTGCAGTCTTTTTATACTTCTTGATCTCCTTCTGCGCTGCAACATTATGACCGAGTATCACGAGCGCTCTCGCCAGTTCAAAGACCGCCTCCCTAGTCCATACGCTGCCTGGATATTCCTTCGAAAGCTTATCCAGAAGATCGACCGCCTCCTCACCCCTACCCAGATTATTCGCAATCACCGCTCTATAATAGAGAATGTGATCGCCTATCAGTGGAAGATCACCCTGTACTATTTTAAAAAAGGCATCCGATTCTTTCCACTTACCTCGTTTAAATTCAGCGTAACCGAGTACGAAATCCCTTTCGGACCCTTCGATTCCATCGAAACCGGATAACCCCTGAAGGATCTCGTCCAAATCGGCGCGAAGGAGATCGAGCGATGTCGAAGGCTGGTTATCGACCTTCTTGTCCCTCCTCACCACCTTATTGCTCGCCAACAATCTACCGCTATTCTGTCTATATTTTGAACGACGGGCAAAAGCATGGCTCGCTGATAGAAGCAAAAGACAAAATAATACGATGATAGATAGAAGACGTCTGTTGAACATAAAAATCTCTACTGAGGATACTCTAAAAATAGTTAAAGATGTCATTCCGGCAGGTTGTAAGCCGGAATCCGGCATCTAATTCCATTGTTTTTTCACTGCTGGATCCCCGATAAAAGCGTTCGGGGATGACATAAACGATAATTTCTAAAACAACACTAATTTAAAATGAAGTGCCGAGGGCGATGATAAACATCCCGTACTTGAGGTTTGTCTTGAGCATCGGATCGGTAAGCCCTTGCAGTCTATCCCTGTTTAGAATGACGATCGCATAGCCGATCCTTCCATGCACGGGTAGACCGTGGCCGAGGTAGAAGTCACCTCGAAGTTCAGCACCTACGCTGAGCAAAAACTCATCGAAGAATGTGGAAAAGTTATCGCTGCCGTTTTCGTGTGCGTTCCAGGCATTGCCAAAATCCGAAAAGATCGCACCGCTTACCGATTTTATAAAGAAGGGAGCGGTTCCCAATCCCTTCAATGGATCGATTATCGGGAAGCGATACTCACCGGAGAAGAGCATCGCGCGAGTTCTTGAAAGCGCCGAGACCGGAAGACCTCTAAACGGAAAGTAGGTATACGATCCACCGCTCGCGAGCGTACCCTCGCCGATCGCACCACCCATACCGAACGTTCCCTGAACCAAGTTGTCTCCCCACGTGATACCGCCGGAGGCACGAAGTGCGAAGATGTGATGCCTGAAGATCCTTATGTATTCGCGCCAATCACCTGCGAAGATAATCTGTTCGTTGCGATCCCCGCTGCCGAATATACTGTTCGTCACGGTCGTATGGAGACGTATCCTTCTCCCGTTTTCTGGGCTTATCGACGCAGGGTAAATTTCGGCATCGCTATAGCTGTACGATCCCCTAACTCCTGCAAATTTGCCCAGATTGAGGCTCGCAATCTCGAGCGGCTGAAGGGCCGTCTTCGCCATATGGTCTTCATAATAATAGCCGAGGCTGAACGAATGATTATCGACAGGAATGGCAAAATATCCATAGTAGCCACGCCTATGTTCGTACAGATGAACCTGCCTACCCGTTGCCCCGAAGAGAACATCTCCAAAATCGACGGCGTAGTCCCTAATCCCCATACCGAAATATGGACCCCACCTGCTATATGTATAGTTGAACGAATAGCCGAGATGATTGCAGTCGCTTCGGTATGTCCCAGCTGCAATCCAGCGATGCCATCTGAGGATATCCATTCCACCTGTCATCAACATCGCGAAGAGCGCATCATCCGCGTAGGCGACGCTCGGTATGATGAACCTCGGCAAGAAGAGGGATTTTCCAAATGCCACATACTTTCCCGTCTTAAACGGCTTTCCATTCGAGAACGGATCGTAGGTCGGAGCTGTATAGCCCTTCTTGGCAGGCGCACCCTCAAGCCCGACTCCACTCAGGTTACTGCTCTTTGAAGATGTGTAATCGGTATGCGACGATGATGAAGTATATGACTTGTAATCGGTATGCGGCGACCTACCAGCTACACCCCTTCCCCGCCTTCTCCCCCTCCCTCGCTTCAACTTGATCGGCTTCGGGGAATTAAACTTAACAACTTCATACCCCTCTGAATGATAGCGCATCGCTACAACTTCGGAGCTGTTCGCGGAGGAAGGTTCGAAAACGCCTGTAAGTGTATTGGTGATCATCTCGTGCTTACCGCCTGACGATTTTACTCTATAAAGATTACTTATGCCCGTCTCATCAGACGAGTAGATGATGTATTTATTATCAGGTGTCCATATTGGACGCGCCTCGACAATGAGGCCCGCTCCCTTAGTCAACCTCTTCGGCTTGCTGCCGTCAGAGTTGTATCTGTAGATGCGCCAGCCATCGCCAGATTTCCAGACGGACACGACAATGTACTTCCCATCGTGAGAGACCCTGGGGTTAGCAAATTGCATATATTGGGGAACGTTGTTTGTCAGGACGACCGACTTCTTGGTAGCGAAGTCGTACCTCTGTAAAATTTCCGTCCCCCTGTCCTGAGTTATGTAGACCAGCGATTGGCCACCGGGAAAGAACGCCGGATCCTTTGCCCTCGCACCGGTCGTAAGTCTCTTGAAGCGCTTCTTCTTCTTCTGAATATTCAAATCGTAGACCCACAGGTCTGAATACAGGTAGTAGTCTTTATGTTTGGTGATCTTCGCGTAGGCGATCTTCGTCCCATCCTGGCTCCATGAGAATTGCGATGAGGCCGCCTTCTTCTTGATGACGTCGACATCGCCCGTCTGTAGATTCATCAACCTGATCTGCGGTGCCCTGTGTGGCGACAGGACGGAATAGACCATGCTCGTACCGGTAGGCGATAAGGTCGGAGCGTAGTACTGATCATCACGCACATTCTTAAGAATAACGCTGTACGGTGTGAGGCCCTCGTTACGAATAGTCTTCAAGCTATTCTTATATTTGTAGATCAACTGTTGTTGCCATTCCCGCCATAACTCATAGAAGGTCTTGCCGTAGACATTTCTGGCTTGATGGTTGACCATCGGAAGCATAACCGATGAGCGCACCCTCTCATCGAACTCCATAAACTTCTTCTCACCATAGGTGTCGATCAGCCAGTGGATAAATGTAACACCGTAGGCGTACGCAGCTTTATAGCCCGGCCATTTCCATGAAAGACCATCTGCAAAGTCGATCGAAGGAAAGGCGTCCTCGAGAATCGCGGTCCTGACGATCATATCGCTATAGGCACCGCGTCCCCTACCACCCTGTGTGAACACCGTCTCATCGTACTGGGCAATTCCTTCGCGGATCCACGTCGGATTGATACCGGAGGGCGCAACCGTTTTTCCCAACAGGAGCCTCAGCGGAATCCAAGCCCCGCCGTACGCATCTATCTGAACGATGTGTGTAAACTCGTGGATCAGGAGCATCCTTAGCCAATCGTCATAATGACCGAGTGATGAGTCGGGCGACGGCGGCGTTACAAAAATGACCATCCAATTGTAGGGTAAGACTGCAGCCATACCGTTCGCTTTGTCGGTGTTGTCCAAGAGAATAACCTCGGTCTGCCCCCAAGGTCGCCAATTCCACTTCGTAGTGATTCCTGGGTAGACCTCCTCAAGGATCTCCGCCGACCTCTTGGCCTGACTTTCCAGCTTCAACGGAAAGTTGATCCTGAAATGCTTGGTCTGCAGCGTCTGCCACTTGGCATCCGGGTCGAATGCTGCACCCTTCGCAGGTGCCGCATGAAGCAGTATCACCAGGAGGGCCAACAGGGTTATAGATTTACGAAAAAGGGATGAAATTGAGTGTCTCATGATAGGCCAAATTACCGAATTTGTTGGGGAATCACAAGGAATAATTAAGCGTCTAAGTGTATGAGTGTCTAAGTTATCTCTCTGAAATCATATCCTCGGAGACTTAGGCATTTAAAGACTTAGACACTCAAATACTAAGACACTTATA
>CAYWIG010000078.1:0-7188 GCA_964458295.1 uncultured Myxococcales bacterium | reverse complement strand
ATATAGCGAAGAGGGCGTGCCGAGATTGGCCGGTGTTTTAGTTGCGTTCGCTGATAAACAGACGATAATTATCGAGGTGAAGTGCAAGGGTGAGTCCTGTGATGAAAAGAAATATGCGAGGACCTTGGTTGACTTACTAGTCCAGAAAAAATTGAGGGACAAAGTATTAGTAGCCTCCTTCAATCCTTTCATCCTCTCCGAGGTTAAGAAGTTGGATCCATCGATATTCAGGGCGCAGATATATTCAGACTTCAAGAATGAGGAGATGCCTCTCCATGAAAAAATTGCAGCGAGGAACTTGCTCTTCAATCGATATGCATCCCCCGATATTCTAATGGTTAACTACAGGTTGGTCGATGAGGATTACGTGTCCAAGATGCACGGTTATGGATATAAAATCTTCGTCTGGACCGTCGATGAACCGGCGGAGATGAAGCGTTTGCTAAATCTCGGTGTTGACGGGATCATCACGAACGAACCTGTTGTGCTCCTGGGTTTGATGGATAGGTGATCGCGGCGTGTGGAACCGCGTCGGACTAGTATGTTTTTATGCTGCAGTCTAAAATATATATCCTTAGAAATCATAGTGTTACAGTTTTTAGAATGACGCATGTGCGCTAATGCGCCGTGCCGTGACATCTGTACCATGGACGCTAGATTGCCCGGCTAATCAGGAGGATCATACTATGAAGAACGTGAGTGTAAATTCAACACCTACAACGGAGCGAAGCAGCGAACTTTCAGCGCTAGCCAAGGGCGTCGAAGCCGGAGAATACGGAATTTTCATCCAATTTGGAGGGATGGCGAGCTCCTATTACTCTGAGCTTAAATCCGCGTGGATAAGCTTTCCATATACTCGCAAGCTCATAGATCACGTGTGTGATGCGTTGTCTTCCGAGTGCAAGAAAGATGAGTTGTCATCAACCGGATATTTTAAAGAGGGCGTGGATCCGAGGGTGTGGTTCGATGGTGAGGCTCCCTCTGAGAAATATCTGCTGAGTTCATCCGTCGCTCAGCCCCTGCTCTTTCTGACGCAGATGGTGAACCTCTTGGTTATCACCAAGAACGGTGGTTTCGACTGGGACTTTCTTTCGAAGAATTTGAAGGGAGTTGCTGGTCACTCGCAGGGTATCACGCCTGCCCTCCTTCTATCGATGGGGCTCGACGACGATAGTATTATCAATAGGAGTAAGGAGGTAGCTGTATGGCTTCTGTGGAGAGGTGTGAGGATGCAACAGGCATATCCTCCGGCATCCATCCCGACCTATCTCAGGGAGAGAGCCGCAAAGAGCGGTGACGAATCCTTCATCGGACCGATGGCTGCAGTGAGGGGTTTGGAGGAAACCAGGCTTCACGAAATTCTATACAGGTTGAATGAAAATCTTGCCGACGATAAGCGCGTTTATGTCTCGCTGAAAAATGGTTGGAACAGATTCGTTCTCTCCTCGTGTACGGAGTCGTTGGTACTTCTGAAGGAATTGCTTGAGAAGAAAAAGGCTCTGGCAACTAAGAAGGGTGGGGAGGAGTTTAGTTACGATTGGGAATACCTCAAGGTTACAGCGCCATTTCACTGTCCATATCAGCGTCGCGCTATGGAGATATTCAAAAGGGATACGAAGAGACTGGGGGTTGAATTTAGATCTGAGGATCTGAAGGTTCCAGTGTACTCCACGAGCGACGGTTCGGACCTCCGCTCTATGGAGGGTCTCACCGACCTTCTGATCGCCGATGATTTTTGCGGCGTGGTCGATTGGCCGCGGGCGCTGGGGAACGTATCAGCCGACAAGGGTGTTACGCATGTGATCGACATGGGCGCAGGTGATTCAACTGCAAAGTTGACATATCTGAACAGGACGGGTGATGGGATTAGAGTCGTCCCTTTTTCCACGCCTGACGGAAAGAAGGAACTCTTCTCGCAGGATAGTGGGCGAGTTCAGGTGGGTAGAGATTGGCAGAAGTATGCGCCGAAGCTCAAGCGGTTGGTCGAAACTGCTAAATCCCAAAAAACATCCTACGCGATAGATAACTCCTACACCAGGTTTACAAAATCCTGGCCGATATTCGGTGGTGGAATGACGCCCTGTACCGTGGAATCCGATGTCGTCGCCGCAGCAGCGAATGCGAATTACATCGTGGAGCTGGCGGGTGGTGGACAGGTGACGGAGAAGATCTTCAGGGAGAGGATGGATGAGCTCTCAGAGAAGGTTGAGGCAGGCAGGGGAATCGTCATCAACACGATGTGGTTGGATCCGTATCTGTGGAATCTGCATTATCCCCTGATAGTACAGCTCAAGAGGGAAGGTTATCCGATCATCGGAGTTACTGTCTCGGCTGGCGTTCCTGAAAAGGAAAAGGCTGGTGAGATACTCAGAACGTTAAATTCGGTTGGGATTTGGTGTAACTCCTTTAAGCCGGGAAGTACGAATCAGATAAGACAGGTTTTGGAGATAGCCGATGACAATCCTGAGTTTAAGATCATGATGCACGTCGAGGGTGGAAAGGCCGGCGGGCATCATAGTTGGTCCGATCTGCGGAAGCTGATCTTGGATAACTATTCCAGAATCAGGGAGAGGGATAATGTAATACTCTGTGTCGGCGGCGGAATTTGGAATGAGGAGGGCGCATCCGCATGGCTCTCAGGCAGTTGGCACGGAATCGACTCTTTACCACAAATGCCCGTAGATGCGGTTTTTCTGGGTACTCGTCTGATGGCATGCAAGGAGGTTAAAACTTCACCTCAGGTAAAGAAGCTTCTCGTCGAAACTAAGGGCCAGGATGTGTGGGTTAGGAAGGGAGAGTTCTCAGGTGGTATCACATCTGGAATGTCGCCCCTGGGTGCAGATATTCACTACGTCGATAATCACGCCTCGCGTTTTGCAAATTATCTCAATCGAGTTTCCGAGATGGATGAGGATGAAATCCGTGAAATCAAATCTGAACTGATTGAGGGGTTGAACAAAACGGCAAAACCTTACTTCGGCGATCTTGACGATATGACCTATAGCCAAGCTCTAGGGCGAATGGCTGAGCTTATGGCTCCAGGAAATATCGATGGGCACATCCCGTGCGATGGAAGTTGGTATGATGTATCCTTTAGGGCCAGGTTCTATGACTTCGCAAAGAGGACTGAAGCTAGATTTGGAGATGGATCTAGAGCTGTCTTGAAGGATCTAAATCATATCGATCAGCCGGATAACTTTATCGATGAGTTGACGAAGAGGTATCCTGAAATTTCTGAGTTTAAGCTCCACCCTGAGGATGAGGATTATTTTATAAGTCTATGCAAGAAACCGGGTAAACCTGTGAACTTCGTTCCGAGAATAGATAAGGATATTAAGAAATGGTTTAACTCGGACAGCCTTTGGCAATCGCATGACAGTAGATTTGGTGCGGATGCAATCTTCGTCATTCCCGGCCCACAATCGGTTCAGGGTATCCGACGGATCGATGAGCCTGTTACGGATGTATTGAATGGCTTTACCACCCATTTCGTAGACGATCTGAAGGGGAAATTGAATGGCGATAATCTCGAGGTTGTAAATTACGTAGGGGAGGAGAGGGGATCGTTGCCAGACAGTGTTGAAGGCCCACTGGCCGCCGCACTCACTGCACCGTTTATCTACGATTGTGGTAAAATTACGAATAATTTTATCAACGATTGGCTAAAGGATTCTGATTCGAGCGGATTGTTTGACAGGAAGGATAGCGACGGAAAGATTTATGAAGTTTGGCATAACGACGGGTGGTCAGTTTCGAGCAAGAACGATAAGATTCACGCCTCATACTATTTTGAAAGCCCAGGCGGCACGGCTACACACCTCAACTTTCATCTGACCCTCAATTCGGATAGGAGTTTAGCCCCTATCGAAATGTTCTCCGAGGAAAAGGAAAAATCCATAACTGATTTTTATAAGTCGGTTTGGGGTTTGGACAATTTTGGGGATGAAAAGGATGGGGCGTTCACCGTGCGGGTCGCGAAGGAAAATCTCATAAAGTACGCCGCGGCGATAGGTGATGGAAATGAGGAGGTTTTGAGAGGTTCTGGCGGTCGTTTAGTAGCTCCATTGAACCAGGTTTTTTCATTTTGCTGGCCAGCGATCCTAACTTCAATCTTCAACGAGTTGGGAGATTTGAATCTACTGCGACTCGTTCATCTTTCAAATGAGTTTACCAATATCGAGGGTAAGATATTCGAAGGGGACGAGCTTCATGTCGATGCGATGCCAGCAAGGCTCGTCGAGGATCAGAATAGCACCAAGGTTGCAGTGAGATGTTCCGTTAGGAGGAAAGATTTTAAGTTGATGGAATTGGTGAGCGAATTCTACGTAAGGTCCGACGGGATTAAGAATATAAAGGCGAGTGCTGGTGAAAACGCCGGGGTCGGCGATAGGATTGAAGTAACTGAGGTGCCCGTTAATGATCCGGTCACGGTTCTTCGCACATATCTGATGTCACCAAAATCGGCCGATGCCTTCGCTCGTGCCTCCGAAGATTATAATCCTATACATCTGAGCAGAGGTGTGGCCGCGCTCGCGGGCTTTGATGAACCGATAATGCACGGTATGTGGCTGAGCGGTGCATCCTTGGCAAAAATCACCGAGCGCCTGCTCGGTGGATCATATGGCAGGGTGCAAAACTATCACATGGATTTTTTGCAACCGGTTTCACTGGGCGAAAGGCTCCAGCTTCAGACGACATATGTCGCCAACAAGGATGGGCGAAGTTGTTATGAGTTGAAGGTGCTGGGTGATGATGAGAGGGTTGTCGCAAATGGTCGTTTGGAATCCTCTAAACCGAATACCGCATATCTCTTTACGGGTCAGGGTTCCCAGAAGCAGGGGATGGGGATGGATGGCTACGAGAGATCAACTGCTTCCATGAAGGTTTGGAATGATGCCGATGCATTTTGTAAGAGGGAGCTCGGATTTTCCATTCTGAAAATTGTCAGGGATAATCCGCGCTCGATCAAGGTTGGGGGGGAGACTCTCTATCATCCGAGGGGCGTACTCAACCTGACACAGTTCACACAGGTCGCTTTGGTCGTTCTGGCCATGGCGCACGTGGCGGAGTTGAAGGAATCTGGTCTATATGTCGATGATGCGATCATAGCTGGACATTCACTCGGTGAATATGCTGCGTTGGCAATCGAGGGGATCGTCTCATTGAACGAGGTCGTGAAGATCGTCTATCATCGCGGGCTGACGATGCAGCACTTCGTACCTCGCGATAACAAGGGCAATTCACCGTATAGGATGATCGCTGTAAGGCCTAACCTTGCAGGACTATCACATGGCGACCTGATGAATAAGGTCGAATCGGTCGCCGACGAGGGCGATGGGCATATAGAGGTCGTCAATTTTAACATCAGGGATGAACAATATGCCATCACCGGTGAAATTCCAGCTCTGAATAGATTCAAAAGCTTTCTGAAATCTCAGGAGATGAAGGTCGGTGCGGCGAAGAAGAGCTATATCGAACTCGCCGGCATAGATGTTCCATTTCACTCTCAGGTCCTAAGACCTGGTGTGGAAGTCTTCAGAGAGAAACTCAAGGAGACGATACTCTCCGACTTTGATTTCAAGCGCCTCGAGGGAAGGTATATTCCAAACCTGAATGCGAAGCCATTTGAATTGAGTTGGGATTACATTCGAGGCGTATATGACTACACGCAGAGCCCCGATCTAAAAACCTTGATCGATGGTAGCCATAAGACATCGATGTCGTCTGAAATTGCAAGGACACTTCTCATTGAGCTTCTGGCCTATCAGTTTGCATCGCCCGTCCAGTGGATCAAAACACAGGATGTCCTTCTGAACATCGTTGGTGCAGAGAGGATCGTGGAGATCGGTCCGGCACCTGTGCTCGTCGGAATGGCGAAGAGAACGATGGCTAAGTTGAAATCTCGAATCAAATATCCCGAGGCTCTGCATATCGCTGCTGACAGGGTGGTCGTGTTTGAGGAATCACCCGCCATCCAAGACGAGTGTACGGTAACAACGAATATCGAAGAGAACGCAGAAGATTTAAATGTCGAGCAGGCAGTTCAGGAGATAAGGGAAGTTCAGGCTGCAACGATCACTCCAACACCCACGACATCTGATATTCCTGATACACCTCCAACCGTGCTCGATGCGTTAAAAATCATGTTGGCCCTGAAGACGAAGAGGGCGATCAACGATATAGGTGATTCATCAACAATAGAATCGCTCTCAGGCGGCAATTCAGCCAAGAGGAACGAAATACTGGCCGATATCAGCGCAGAGTTCAATACGGCTCAGATAGATAACGCGCACAACCTCCCCTTGCCCGAACTCTCATCTAAAATCGAATCTGCCAGCAAGTACTGTGCACTGGGATCATTCCTTCGGGTCAGCGTCGATAAGGCAATAAAGGAGGTTCTGCCGATTTCACTCGCGGATATCTCAAAATATTTGAAATCGGAATGGGGCTTTGGCGACAACCTGGTAAGTGCAATAATGGTATGTATTCCTGCATATTCCAGAAGCGGTGAATCCGTCGACGGAGGATCTCTATCAGAGATCGGGGTAAAATCCAGAATTACGAATCGCGATGAAGCTATCGCCTGGATCGATTCTGCGATTTTGGAGTTTGGAAAACTAAGAGGGTTGGCGTTTTCGAGGCAGAGGACAGCGTCGGCAGGTGGTGCCAGCGTTGACTCGGCCGCCCTGGAGGAGTTCGAGAGAAAGTATTTCGGCGTTACCTCAAACCTATCGAAGGCTGCATCTGAAATTCTAAAGGCGTGCGGCGTGGATGTCTTTGAAAACGTGCGCAGGGAGGATGAGCGGATTGTATCCGAAAGGGAGACGTTAGCATTATATCGCTCAGAACTCGGCGATGCATTCGAACAGGTGATCACCCCTCGATTCGATAGGAAGAGACACGTCGCGTTTACAAGTTCCATCCAATGGTTGAAGCGCGATCTCGCTGAGATATTCTATAGCGATTTAAAAGGTGAAGATGATATCGATGATGTCACCTGGAATCGCATAATGGGAAGGGTTAAAAGGGCTTCAGGCGATAGAACTATAGAGAGGATGGTGAAATATTTTTCTACTTCGATAAAAGGTGGAAGCGCTTCGAAAAGATGGGACGAGCTTCTTCCATTCTTCGATGAGAACTATAAGGAGAATGCAACGCGTTCTGGGGAGTTCAAGAAGCTCGCCGATG
>CAYWIG010000077.1:0-7198 GCA_964458295.1 uncultured Myxococcales bacterium | reverse complement strand
TTCACCATCACAATCGTTATCGATACCATCGCACGCAGTCTCAACAGGTTCATAACCAGGAATCGATGTATAATCTGGATTTTGCCATCCCAACTCACCACCGCAGATCTTCTCTGAACCACCGCAGATTCCAAACTGATTGTCGGCGAGGGGTGCGATTAGGTTTTCATCTATTTCAGTATCGCAATCGTTGTCCAATCCATCACAACCAGACTCGACCACTTCATAGGCAGGATTTGCAGAATAGTTTGGTTCCAACCAACCTGAAGCACCGGCGCAAACCTTTACCGAACCTGCACATATGCCAGCCTGTTTTATGGCTAGAGGCACTTCCAAGCCCTCGTCAATTTCGTTATTGCAGTCATTATCCAGGCCATCGCATTTTTCAGGCACTATCTCGGTGGGAACGCATTCATCCCACTCACCGCCGAAGCAAGTCTTAACTCCATTCAAGCAATTATCACTTGCACCCCCTGGCAAACACGCAGCCGTTAGATTTTGGGATGTCTCACCAGGTTTTTTATCCACGTAACCATCACAGTCATTATCGATACCATCGCAGTCCGTCTCCACTTCCTGATAGTTCGGAATTGAAAAGTAATCAGGATCAGCCCACCCATTTACACCGTAGCACACCTGAGCGGACCCTATACACGCGCCTTCCTGTAAGGAAGCCTGCGGCGCAGACAAACCATCATCGATAAATCCATTGCAGTCGTTGTCGAGACCATCGCAGGAAGATTCTACATCTTCGTAATCGACTATCTCTTCGAAATTTGGATCGACGAAACCGCCCTCACCAGCACATATCTTTGTGGCACCTTCACAAACACCCTCCGTCTTTGAGGCAGGTGATGCAGGCAACTCCTCGTCAACGTCGCCATCACAATCGTTATCCAATCCATCACAGCCGGTTTCGGTCGCTTCATAATCTGCGCCGTACTTCGCAACCCAATCGCCATCCTCGCATTCACTCTCAGCTCCTAAGCAAACACCCTCTTGAAGTGGAGCTATCTGAACTAGGCTCTCATCGATCTTGCCGTTACAGTTGTTGTCCTTCCCATCGCAGAGTTCATCCATAGGAACGATATCCGGCGCGTCGCAAATCAGGGGTGAAGATTCAGAATCCTCAGGGTCGAAGTCCTCGTTGCACGCAAGTTCGCCTTCAGAGATACAATTCTGACCTGAAATCTTTACGCACTCATCTCCAACGACGCCCTCATCGCCGAAGTTGTCGACGACACCGTCACAATCGTCGTCCTCACCGTTGCAGATTTCATCCGTTATCAGGTCCGGGTCGGTTTCACATTCACTCCACGTGACGTTTCCAAATTCATCCTCAGTGCAAAAACTGACGCCCTCACCGCATTTTCCCTCGACACCTTCGACCGTGCATGTCTCTTCGGGATCAGGACATCCGAATAAAGTATCACCACCATCCCCATCGTATGGCGCATCCATGCCGAAATCGTCCTGGTCCTTACCCCCATCATCTTGATAGGTATCGGAATATACGGCGTCTCCACCTACGTAGACTATTTTAGCCTTAACCTCTCCCGGCTGTGACTGACAACCCGCGGCACCACCAAAAACTGCCGCCAGCAAAGAGATGCCTACCAATCCGGGAAATGAAGCAACCTTCCCCATCGTAGATAGATCCTCATCCCAAGTTTTCCAAAGATCCGAAATGGGATCCGATTCCTTCTCGTAGACAACGATATAGTCCTCAGTGACATCGGGATATTCAATCCTCTCTCTCGCGGATCGTAGGTTTTCTATCTCCCGCGATTCGGCCGGATTTACATCGACCGTACTCGACTTGCGACCCTCCTTGAGCGTTCTCCACTCAAGAATAATCTTACCCGACTCATCAGCGTCTATAAATGTCGGTCTACCCCTCTTCCGGATCGCTTCGGACACCTGATCGGCTACAGCACAATCCACCAGCAGTTCGTTGTTATCGCAATCGTTCGTCATAACGACATCGCCGTTATTCAGATCTATTGCGCAGCCAACCCAACCATCGTTCTGACCGTAATAATAATTCAACAACGAACTCGCATCACCATCAGGACTTAATTTATTCCATTCAACCATCAATAAACTCCATGAGCTGTTTTAATTCTGTTTCGCAAAACTATTTAAAGCTGACTATTCCGAGTCTTGTCGAAATAGAATCCAGCTTCTCCTTCCATCGGCCGAGCCTTCCTCTAGCATACTTCGAGAAATATATACTGCTCTCGAAGTACGACCAGGTATCAATCGCAAAACTGACCGAAGCCTGGAGCATTCCAGGTATATCACCTCTCGCCACTGCAGCTTCAGGATCTTTTAATCCAGATAGATACTTATCCACCTCATCTTTCAAATGATTCAACACGGTGTCGTATGCCTTCACGACGAGACGAAAACCCTCCGATTCGGTCCCAGCCGCCTTCATCGTATCGATATAGTTTGCAAGTGATGGCATATGGAGCGCAACTGCTACATAGTTGGTTCTTCTTTCAGGTTTACGGGTGTTGAACCAATCAAATGCGATGTGCAGCGCATTGAATCGCAAGATATGTTCCGGTTCCTCGTACGACTCATCATCATAGCTCCCTAATTCGGCTGCCTTATCATCAATCCACCTCGGATTTAAGAGGTTTCTCACGGCGTCCATATCTTCATGGGCTCGTCCAGCATCCAGATCGACATCGCCCTGATCCCCATCCCTCGGAACATCGAAATAAAATTTTACACCAAGCCTCGTATCAAAATTTGTGTAGAGCTCTTTGCCGTCCGTAAGAAAATCCGTGTTGAAGGCGAGCATAATAGCCATTCTCGCACTTGGAATAACGATACTAAAGTTGGTAGCAACCTTTCCACCTCCGAGAACCTGATCCTGAACTCGGTTATAGTGATTGTACCTATTGTATTCCATGACGCCCATCACGCCTATCTCCGGAACGACGCCGACTATCCTCTTTCCATCCGTAACTATATAGCCTGGATATCCATACTTGTAACCGACGCTTGAGCTGAACGATTGGAAGTGCTTATGGAATCCCCCCTTAAGATCCACCCCCAGCTGATGCATATGGGGGCTGTGGGGAGCTAGGTCTCCGAAGAAATCCACATACAATGCAGGGGCAAAGGTTCTCAGGTTGAGAGGGGTGACATGATCATAATGCCGACCATCATTATCAACATCCGCTACACTAAGCCTCTCGACGTATTTTTGAGAATACGTCAAACCGACGCCAAGCGATATGTCGCCTAAATCTCCCATCCTATCCCTTTATCCTTCCCAAAACTCCCTAACCGCCAAATTCGCATCCCATCGAAAATGTGGCGATATGAGAATATCCCCACTTGCCATCAATTGATCTATTGAGTGCGTTAAACATGTATTCAAAATTTACGAATAGATCATCTCCGCCTACAAAGAGCTTAACGCCAGCTGAGGCTGCAACACCATTCTCTTCGTAATCGGTTCCAACTTCATCATCGAGCCATACCCTATGCCCTGAATACATCGCTCCGAAATGAAGTCTTATACTTTCCAGAAATTCATATGAAGCGCTAAGTCCAGCGTTCCCACCGAATCGCACATCAGGAGAACCCTCAAGCAAGGTCAGCAACATATCCCCCCGTACACCGAGCCTGAAATTCTTATGCTTCAACAGATCCCAATTCGCGGTCAGCAGACGAATCATCGGCGCAAAATAGACGCCCTCCATCGGAACATCGAGCTCGGCATACACATCCTCCTTGTTGGTTTTCTGCGTAGCGCTGAAGCGTTGTGGAACCTTCAGACCGAAAACATGACCTATCCCAGCCTCGAGCGAGAGGTTATTTGCAAACTCAACCATTGGAATCTCCAACAATTACATTTTAAGAATCTAGACAGCTACCCTGTTGATAGTGTGTATATCGACTTCACCCCAAAAAAGTTGCTGGGTTTCTGTCCGATTCCCAATTTTCCCAAATTCTCATTTTTATTGAATTATACGACAATATTGAAGCGGGCCTTATCGACCATATTTGGCATATTTGCAATGAAAAACGCCCTTTCAGCGAAAAACAAATTCCGACATAACGCATTGTAATTCTTAGATATTTGATCATTATTTGACCAATCGTAAAAAAGCGTCGGACTGTATAGCGCAAGTAAAAGGGAGACTTTTTTGAGCCCTTCGAATGCCTTCGGCATCCTCAGGACTCAATGTTTTCTGATGTTTGCCCCGACTTCCATCGACGCAAACACCGAAAACATTGAGCGGGAGACGGGGGTCGAACCCGCGACGTCCAGCTTGGGAAGTCCCGAAGTTGCATCGAATTTACACATAAATTCGACCGGCAACTTCGAGGATCCTCGAAATGACGAATGGCTTTAGAGCGGGTGAAGGGAATCGAACCCTCGTAACGAGCTTGGGAAGCTCGTGTTCTACCATTGAACTACACCCGCTCAAAAGCCATGTCGTTTCGGGACTCACATTCTACCACTGAATTACTCCCGCTAAAACTGCTGGCGGGCGATATAGCATCGCCGGTTTGGAGCTGCAAGATAATAATACTCTGGAATAACAAGGACTTGTCAATCAAACGAATCCCTCACCCGTTTTAAAAATTAGCACGCAACCTTTTTGGCAGCGGGGCGATAAGGGCCTGTGAATAGCGGCTGGCTTTAAAATAGCTAGACATTATAGAAGATATAATCTAGAAGGGCCGCCATTCTAATGATTTAAAATATTTCGTTGAGAAGTTACGCCCTTCATTTTCTCCACCTATCTATTTTGAATCACTAAAAATTGAATACTTGATGGTGTCATTTCGATACCCGTGCGACCGGATTTTGTGAAACATCGTATTTTGCGACAGTTCATGGAATGTCGCAATTATGATTGCTTCGGTATATCCGCAGCAAAAAGAATAGGAATTATTATGAAAACGAAAACATTTAAGGAGCTTATGCTCTCGGAAAAGGTCTATCGCGCGGTCAAGGCTCAGAACTACGATATTCCAACCCCGATTCAGGCAGAGGCGATCCCTCACCTACTCAAGGGTTGCGATCTTATAGGGTGCGCCCAGACCGGAACCGGTAAGACGGCCGCCTTCGCACTGCCAATATTGGATAGGCTCTCGAGGAACCCTTCAAAGAAGGCTCCTCGTACTGCAAGGGTACTCGTCCTCACACCGACGCGTGAACTAGCGGCCCAGGTCAGTGAGAGCTTCAGGACTTACGGTAAATTTTTGGGTCTCTCTCACGCGCTCGTCTTTGGTGGTGTAAAGCAGCACTTCCAGGTGAAAGCGCTATCACGCGGTGTGGATATCCTCATCGCAACACCAGGACGCCTTCTGGATTTGATGAGACAGGGACACCTGAAGTTAAATAAGGTTGAAGTCTTCGTCCTGGATGAAGCGGATCGCATGCTCGACATGGGCTTTATTCCCGACATCAGGAAGGTTATCGCTAAACTTCCAAACAAACGTCAGGCGCTCCTCTTCTCCGCAACGATGGCCTCACAGATTCGCCAACTGGCGGAGACGCTGCTCGATGATCCTGTAAGCGTCAAAGTTGCATCCCAAGAGGTTACCGCGGACAACATAGATGAACGTATTCATTTCGTAGATGACAAGGATAAACGCGGCTTACTTTCGGAGGTTCTTGGCAAATCCGATGTCGAACGCGCCCTTGTTTTCACAAAAACAAAGAATGGCGCCAACCGACTTGCTAAACATCTTGGTCGCAGGGCCAACGCGATCCATGGCAACAAGTCTCAAAGTGCCAGGCTCTCTGCCCTGAAGGAATTTCGTTCGGGCAGATGTCGTGTTCTCGTTGCCACCGACGTTGCATCGAGGGGAATTGATGTTACGGGCATCACGCACGTCATAAATTATGATCTACCGAGGGAACCGGAGAGCTATATCCACCGTATCGGGCGAACAGCTAGGGCTGGAGCCAGCGGCTCTGCAATTTCATTCTGTGGCGCAGGCGATAAATTGCTTCTCAGAAATATAGAGCGACTGCTCAAGCGCTCCGTTCCAAAATGTGATGATCATTCCTTCCATTCCGATTTTATTGCGAAGGTTGGAATGCAGACAAAACAGGGCCGCCAAAGAAGAAGACATCCCCGCTTCAGCAACAGGAACCGTCGAGCGTAACGAACGGAGCAGGCGACCTTACTCCATTTCCGATACTGCATATTTGCTATATGAAATGTGTTTAATGCATTGATAACAATAGGTTGCAGTGCAACTTGAACCCCCCCTTGTTCTTGCACAACTTTGGGGGTTCAAGCAGCCGATAAGTAATAGAGCGGGGGATGTGGGTGGGCGTCGGAGGCCTCATGAGCAGACGATCCCTTCCCTTCCTCATCCTAATCATTTTAATCTCTTTCATACCTAACAAATCCAAAGCATCCACTATCGACAAGGAATGGCCGGCGATTCAGCAATATCTCGTAGCGGTATCTGAACTTTATCCCGGGGATGAATTCATCAAAGAGACTGCAGTCTTTGCATTGGCATCATCGAAGTTTCTGGCGAGGGACGCTTACGCCATTAAAATTTGCAAGGAGTGGATCAACTCCTCCACAAACTGTTTAACCAGCGATGATCATTTCACCAAAGAGGCTGCATGCAAGAGTATGGCGGAGCGTTTCGACAAGATCTATTCATCGTTTCTAGAGAGTCCTGTAAACACAACGACGGATCCCGAGAAATATAAAAACGCACATTTTCTAACTGCATACATAATTGAGGAGTTTCTCTATAAATTAAACAATAATGGGCTTGTATCGTTACCTACCGAAGGATTTTGCTATGCCCTTTCCGATCAAGAAGCGTTAAAGGTGGGACTATCCGTCGGCGATCCTTCAAAAGCCGGAGGAGCAATGGGCGCATCCGGCAATGCGACTCCAAAAGAGAGCAAAACTAGTTGCTCCGTACTAGGAGACGCAAAGACAAGTCCATACGGCCCAGACCCAAGCCCTGAAAGTTCATTTAGTGGATCAGGTGGTGCTGGACGAGGGCCGGTGAGTCCTATCGGACCTGATTCGATCGGTCATCAAATGAGCGGACCTAATCCCTGTCCAATCAACTTCAACGCTGTGGGAGGGGGCATCAGCGAACCAGATGACGGAAACGAACCGGATGACGGAAACGAACCGGATGACGGAAACGAACCGGATGACGGAAACGAACCAGATGACGG
>CAYWIG010000076.1:0-7239 GCA_964458295.1 uncultured Myxococcales bacterium | reverse complement strand
AGAAGAAGAGCGAGTAGTTCTTTCTCTTTGACATATTAAACGAGGATCTGGTGCTCAGGTGGTGGAATTGTCCCGACGTCCACATGATTTTTTCGGAGAAAAAAATCATTCGTGGCGTCGAGGATCCGCCGACGATTTGTTGGCGGAGCAAAATTTTTGATAGTTGATAACCAGCCGATAGTGCTCAGGTGGTGGAATTGGCAGACACGCACGCTTGAGGGGCGTGTGGGTAACACCGTGCGGGTTCGAATCCCGCCCTGAGCACTATCGGCTGGTTTCTTTGTTTTTCAAGTGGGCGTGTCCCGCCACTAAACCGTTGGCGGGCAGGGGGTAACACCGTGCGGGTTCGCTGACGCAAAGGTTATAGCCGAAGGCAGGATGATAGACAGATGGAAGCCGGATCCGAGATCCGGACATCCCGCCCTGAGCACCAAGCGCCTTTTTATTATTCCCTTAATCACCAGATCCTCGTTTTTTATTTTGAGCCGCAAACCCCGCCCTTGCTAAGCCCCTCCGCGTTATATACCTTCTCTTGCATGGATATCTCAAAGCTTGAATCCGCCATCAGGGAGTCCGTGATAGATCGCTTTCATGAATCTCCAATGACCCTCCTCGAGTCGGCAGGGGAGCTTTCAGATCTGTTCACAAAAAAGAGGGGTAAGCTTTCGAAAAACTACCTCGACAATTCCAAATATCGCGCAGCATATATTCTACATTTCACGCTCACCAACATTACGAAAATTCATCATTGTTTAAATCAACTTTCCAAAGATTTAGGAGATACCTCTATAAAAATTCTAGATCTTGGCTGCGGCTCCGGCGCTGGGTCACTCGCTGCTTCTCAATTTTTTAAAGATGTCCCTCTTGAGATAACCGCAATCGACAGAAGCGAGGCCATTCTTAAAGATGCAGCTTGCCTTTTCAAGTCCTGCGGCAATGAAAAACACAGGTTTAATACGATTCATTCTGAGATTCACGCTAGAAGCCTTGCTGGTGTTGTCGGCAGAGGACGGTTCGACATAATAATTATGGCGAACCTACTAAACGAGTTTCGCGATTCCGACGAGGCTTTTCGTCTCTGCAAACACCTTCTTGAAGAGTGTTTAAGTGACGGCGGACATGTTGTTATAATTGATCCTGCGCTCAAAGAGACGACGCGCTCGTTGATGACGCTTCGTGATCACATCATAGACAAGTGCGACACACATGTGATGGCACCATGCCTCCATCAAAATAAATGTCCGATGCTTAAAGAAAATGAACGTGACTGGGGCCATTTCTACATAGAATGGGAGAGGCCTCCTCTCATAGAAGAGATGGATAATCTCGTGGGCACGGATCACACATATCTGAAGATGGGGTATTTAATATTGAAAAAAAATAGCAATCCAAAGCATGTCATTCCCGCGGAGGCGGGAATCCAGCCTATCTTAAATCTGGATCCCCGCTTTCGCGGGGACGACAACCAAGATTTCTATCGCGTCATCTCAAGCCCGCTGATCTCGAAGGGCAAGAAGGAGTTTATGCTATGCGGTTCAGATGGCGTTTTAAGAAGGGTCAGAAGACTCGATCGACACAGATCTGAAGCCAACGCCGATATGGATTGTGCAAAGAGGGGCGATATAATATCATGCAAATCCACCGAGTCGCTGTCGTCCGACGATCAATTTCAAATAAGGAGGACCTGGAAATGAAGACAACTATTATTTCTTTATTGATAATAGCTATATCGTTCTCCGCAGCCTGTGGTTCTAGCGATTCTACCAGCAGCTCCGATGGATTTTCAGTCCTCTCCGTAACGATCAACAGTTCCGATCAAAATACAGCCCTCACATCAACTTATGACGGAGATCGACTATCCGGAGCGGTTGCAAATACAACGTTTACGGCGACATTCGATGTAGCGGCCGATGGCGATACGATGACGACTGCTACTGATAACCCTAACATTGAACTCATATGTAGCGGCGTCACGCAGGAGATAGATGCGGCGACAACATCGGCCGGTGCTATGATGAAGGACTCGAACACCGTATGGACAATCACGCCGGCGGCAGCGCTGACTGGTTATTCCGATTGCACATTGACATTCGGAACGGGCATTGCGAGCGTGGACGGCATTGCCCTTTCTGAAGAACAATCCTTCGCGTTTACATCGCAGTGTTCAACGGACGATACTTTTGTCGTAGACACATTCGGTACCGATCTTGTGGAATCGGTTGTCGCCGGCACTTTTAACACTTATACCGGCAACTGCTGGACATTTCTCACAGCCGCCACACCCACGACAATTCCATTTGCGGTCGATACTGAAAATCAGCGCCTGGTTTTTACGGGAAATGAGACCACCTTTCTTGCAGCGACAAGCGCTTTCCTTATCAAGGAGCTTCCTGCCCCCGACGTAACAATGACCGCCTACATCTCTGACTATGAGAATAACGAGGTGAACGGCAGGGGGTGTGGAATAGCTTTTCTGGGAGGTGGCTCTGATCTCACCGCGTATGTCTCATATCTTTTTACCGACGAAGAAAACCCATCCTGCTTGATCGCGCTTGGAGGTGCTGAGCCAGAGATTGAAAATATACAGAGCGACTGCACGCCTCCGCTCTACTTTCAAATCGTCAAAACCGGGGACACTCTCAAGGGATATTACGGAAGCTCCCTCGACAGCCTGGAGTCGATAGGGACATCGGGAACTATAACCCAGGAATACTCGGGCGATGTTCCTCTCTATGGTGGCCCGCTTTGCAGCTCTGATAACAACTCGCCCTATCTAACGGTTTACTACGATTCTATAACATTCAGCGAAACCGCAACCGGCCCTGGAACGCAATACTGATTATCGATGTCATTCTGAAAATTGAATTCTTAAATGTGAAAGGTGCCACCTCGAAATACAGGGGTCGTGCTCATTGCAGTCGATACATTTCCTGCAAGTTGCGCGTTCCACAAGGGCATCCCCGTCGATAGCGTTGATGTCTGAAAGCTGGCATGAGGAGGCACTCCCAGCATCGTCCACGATGATGATATCATCGTATGTGGTATCGCGTTGAGTGCAGAAAAGGAAGTGGCGTTTAAGGTTTTTGTGGCACCACCGCCGCCTCCATCTGCAGGCGCAGATCCTCCCTGACCCCCTGAAGGTGTGGACGTCCCGCCTCCGCTTGAACCTCCGCCATCCTGACCGCCATCGTCATCCGAAAAGACGCGTGATAATATATGACCCACGCGTCCCCGTCCTTCGAGCGCCTGCTTGTTATTTGCTTCCAATGCCAAAACGCCATCGTACAAGTTCAATGCAGTCTCCAAATCAGAGCGAAAACTCCCCCAGGAATAGCTGAGATTATGTTGATGAATAAATTCGCTTCGTTTTTCGACATGAGCCCTTAGATATAACAACGCCCTGTCTTCATATAAGTTTGCTGACCGCAATGCGAAATCGATTTCCGATGGTTCTCTCAACGAATCGAGGTGTGCAATTTCAGGTATATTCTCGTCCGCTGTAAAATCGTCATGATCTGACGGTTCTCGAAATAGCTTTCTAATACAATCGCTATCTTTAACAATCCTTTCAAGTGATCTATTAATTTTTTCTCCGTTTACGCCTGCTTTTTTGATAAGCGGAGAGAGCGCTGCATCGTCCATATCCAAAACGTGTCTGCCGATCAGGATAGCTGCCAACGTAGGGTTGGTTAAAACGTATGCAAGTCTTCCCCTGTAAAGGGCGACAAGGGATCCCGGATTTTCGCCGTACGCTTCCGAAAGGGCTTCATTAAATAGTTCGGACATCATAAAATGAAGCGAAGCATCTTCAAGGCCCGATTCCCCATGAATGTAAGGATGTGTCTTGTCGATAGCGCTTAGAAGCACAGCCCATCCATCTCGCGTCTCCGGTATATTGCCTGCAATGTATCCCTGCATTGCTGTTCTTTCGGCTTGTGGTAAAACATCAATGGTTGATGGATCAACTCTCTTTAGTCTCTCCGCTAGAGCTGCTCCATACCCGAAAGCTTCATTTACCCGCCCCCTAAACGTTCCCAGCCACTCCTTTGCAGGTCTCTCAACCGTCTTGCCATATCTTCCAAGAGATCCCATATCACCTATGACTCTATCTACATTCTCTTCTGCATCTAGGATCAGTGCGATTGGACTCGTTTCCGTCGTTGACTTGGCAGCTTCACCGCCCCCTGCCTGATATCCTTCAAGTTCTCGCTCCGCTGCATCACGAGCCCTTTCGACAATCTGCCAAGAGCGTAGCATCGTTCTATACGCGGCGATGTCTATTTCAGCATCGGAGCCTTGCATATCTTCCAATCCAGGGGGAAGAGGCTCAGGAGCTGGCCTTCCTGCTACCTCCGGGATGCGTGAAAAGTCATCGAATGCACGCTGTATTTCAGGTATCTCGATTTCAGGCCTATGGAGTGTCGCGAGCCTTCTTTCCAACCAATACATCGATAGCGCTTTTTTGGCATCGTTTAGTGCCTGTGTATATACTTCGATTGCTGTATCGGTATCGCCTACAGTGACGAAGGCCCTCGCTGACATCCTCATCAGATGAAATCTCATATACGATGAAACGTGATCGCTTGGGAGGTGCTCCATAACGCCGCTTAAAATCTCCAATTCGTTATGGGCGGCTGCTCCCTCACCGTGCATTTCATCGAGTGCTCGAACGAGCGCCCGTGGAGCCAAGTCCGTTAACGGAACACGTCCCCATTCGAGCATCTTCTTGTAAATATCGTATGCGAGAATTTCGACCTCTCTAAAAATCTCTTCATACCTAGTCGTATTTGTTACAAGTTGCCTTTGTAGTCTGGGGCGCTCCTCTGCTGATGGCGGGGTCCAGTCACTCGACATCGCCGCGGACATTCTTTGCGGACCCCTAAGTTTATATCTGACTGAACTTACACCCCTTCCATATTCATCAAGCGTAAGCCTTAACACCTCGATCATCTCCTCTGGCGTCGTGATCCCATCATCGGTGCCAGCAACGAGGCCTCTTGCCAGGTCCATCATCTCATCGGCTTTGCTCGGGTCCTTCCAGGTGAGCTGCCTGGCACGCCTTACGGCGAACGAGTTCTCAAGGGGATCTCTTGCTGCCTCTTCCCTGGCTTCAACCATATCGAGAAGTGCTACAACAGCTTCAATCCTTTGATCATCATCTCCGTCGCTATCACCGACTAGGTCGGTTGCATACTGACGCAATCTATCCATCTTGCTTGGAGCGTCATCCCCCGTGCCCGGAAATGTAAGAACGCGAAGGTTTGGAGCATCACCCTTTTTTTCTGAAGCACCATCGTCGTCGTCCCCGCTTCCTCCATTTCCGTCATCGTCATCGGTCGGACTCGCCAACATTCCGTTAGGATTAATTTCCTTTCCGCCTCCAGATTGATAAACCCCGAGGCCACCCGACCCAATATGGGCTGATGACACTTCTCCGTTTGGATTTTCGCCGATCAACCAAAAGGGAAATCCATCCGGAATCATTGTGTCGAGCGTGAGCGGTCCATCGCCGCCCCTGGTTGGTGTGTCGATAGCGGTCGCCCAAAATGAATGCACTATTCCCCGACCTAAATAATCCGGCGCATATGGCTCTACGCCATTACCCCTCTCAACGTCTATATAGATGGTTTCGTCAGGAAGATCGCCGACGATCGTCGATGTACTTTGGAAACCGAAAAGGGGCGTAGCTGTACCTTCACCTTGAAAGGATAGACCACCATCCAAAGTTAAGGTTACACCACCAAAACCACCATCCGAAATATCGAAAGGCCCTATACCCATATATTCACCTTCCAACCATTGTCGGCTATTTTGAAATAATGTTGCGGAATTTTTGCAGTATATAACTGTATGATATTACAACGATATATCGCTTTGTCGAAGCCCTAAAGGATTTGGTGTTTATTTTTCAAACCTATCGTCGGCGGATGTTTTCGGCATTCTCTCAATCTTCTCTTCGAGCCATCCGATGCACACCTTTTCGTCAGATTTGAACTCAGGAATATAAGGCTTTATGTCGAGGACGGGTGTGTCATCGATCATGTCGAGACCTTCGATATAAATGAAGTTTCCTTCAATGCTTGCGAGCTTCACGACAGACATTCCAATGGGGTTTGGCCTCGACGGCGCGCGAGTCGCGAAGAGACCGCGCGGTGTATCATCCATGTAGGGGATCACCGTAAGTTTGTAAGGCTTCGATCGATGAAGATGAAAGAGTACCACAATGTGTGAAAAGCCATCGAGATCCTTTAGCCCCTCCTCGTACTCCGGAAAAAGCTCAATTTCGGCGCGGGCACCCTCGGATGCCCCAGGGTGAATCGGTGTACCCTTCGACCCTTTGAAGGGGGAATGGACGATTCCAATTGGTTTCAGTTCTATACATTTCATAATCTATACACCCCTAAGCTCATCGATGAGCCCCTTCATATCCTGTGGCATCGATGACTTGAAGAGCATCTTCTTTCCGGATTTCGGATGTTTAAATCCGAGCGTCTTTGCGTGAAGGGCCTGTCTATGAAATTTGATCGTCGCTCTTTCATCCATATATTTTTTATCGCCTATGACGGGGTGTCCCTCCGACGCTAGGTGCACCCTTATCTGGTGTGTGCGCCCCGTCCTTACCCTTAAGTTCACGAGCGTCACATCAGAATATCTTTCGCCGACCCTATATTCAGTAACGGCTATCTTGCCTTTATCCTTTGATGTCGTCCTTACGTTTTTACCGCCGCCAAACTTTCCCTTTTCAAGCGCCTTCTTGATCACACCCGACTCCCTCTCCATCCTGCCCGACACGAGCGCAACATATTCCCTTCTGATCTCATGTCGCTTGAACTGTATCTCGAGTCTTCTGCCGAGGTTCGATAATGCGAAAACCATTATTCCGCTCGTCTCTACATCGAGCCTATGCAGCGGATGAATATAAGAACCCTTACTCCCCTTATGCTTTCGCTTGAGGTAGGAGCGCACCTCCTTCAGAAGGCTCCCCTTGTGCGCGCCCTCCCCCTTTGGAGGAACGGATAGGATGCCGGCCGGTTTCTCAACGACCAGCAGATCTTTATCGTGATGATAGACCTTGAGCTTTCCCAGGTTCGGTCTTCTTTGGTCCTTCTTGTTCTCCTTTTGTTTTGAAACTCTTGGAGGTCTATCCTTTTTGCGCTTCAAATGTCGCTCCAACGATTCGGAAATGTTAGCACTCCTCTCATGAAAGCCAAGCTCCCCTTCCTTACTCTTTTCCCTCGG
>CAYWIG010000075.1:4708-7243 GCA_964458295.1 uncultured Myxococcales bacterium | reverse complement strand
GTGGCTGAATTCATGTGCTATCACGCCTTGAAGTTCGTCCCTCGTAAGATTTTCCAGACAACCCTTTGTCACGCATACGATGGCATTCTCAGGTGCGAATCCAGCTGCGAAGGCGTTGATCCCATATTCCTTCTCCATCACATACGTCAGGGGGACGGGAGTCCCCGAGGCGATCGACATCTCCTCCACCACATTTACGAGTCTTCTCTTCTGAGGATCATCCGTATTCGAATTGACGAGCGTGCCGCCGAGCATCGTTGCTATAATGGCCCCACCTTTTTTCAGGGCAGATATCTTATAGAGACTTCCGATAGCGATGATAAATATCGTACCTATTCCCACCCCTATGAATATTCGCATGTCCCATATCTGCGATGCCTCTTTTATTCTGTGCAGCTTTATGTAGTGGCCGAACGCGACGACACCAAAATAGATACAGAGAGTTATAAGGACAACGCAGACCACGAAGCATAGAACGAGATACCCACTCCTACGACGTGCTGCGTCCTGTCTTTGAAAGAAGTTCATCGTCAGAAGGAAACCTTCACAGCTTCACGTTGCTCGTCGACCTTGATTTCGAAGAGCTCCGCTCCCTTAAATCCAAACGGCCCAGCTATGAGAACGTTTGGAAATTTTTCGCACGCAGTGTTGAAGACCATCACGGCGTCGTTATATGCCTGGCGCGCGAAGGCAATCTTGTTCTCCGTAGAACTCAGCTCCTCCATGAGCTGCGACATCGTCTGATTCGCTTTTAAGTCTGGATAATTTTCAACGAGTGCGAAGAGGCGTCCAAGCGTTCCGGTAAGCGTCGCCTCGGCCCCCATGAGTCCCTTCATGGCGGCAGAATCTGCAGGATTCTGCGCGGCCTTCTGATTCGCCTGCGATGCGTTGTTCCTCGCCGCGATCACGGCCTCGAGCGTCTCGCGTTCATGCTTGATGTAGCCCTTCGCCGTCTCGACAAGATTTGGAATGAGGTCGTAGCGGCGCTTCAGCTGAACATCGATCTGCGCAAATGCATTTTTGAAACGATTTCTAAGCGTGACTAAACTGTTGTAGATTCCGACGAGAAAGCCGACAAATATCACTACGATTACGAGTACTATGAGTAAGGGTATCATGCGATCTCCTTTTCGTGTCTAAGTGTCTAAGTGTCTAAGTGTTTGAGTCCTTTAACATCCTATTATAACAATCCTATTCACTATTCACTATTCACTATTCACTATTCGCTAATCACTTATATTACTGAGCATTCAAACTGTCCACATTTATTCCAAAACCATATCGCAGGGAGGACAAGGCTCACAATCACGTCCGTTCACCTCTGGTGGTAAGTTGGTTGGGGCCAAAAAAGGACGGGGCATATCCGAATTACCCCGTCCAGAAAGATCTCGAATTATTTCGTTGCTGGTAGTCTATTGTGCTATCAAACGCACATCCCTCATCTCCAGCTCACGGATTGCAGTGTGGGAAGGTGGCTGGGCCCTTGTCTCAGGTAGTATCATTCCCTCATCCGGCACATCAACCGCGCGCAGCGCAGGTGTCCCCCTGAGGTCAATCCAACAACCCTGACCTTCAAATGCATCTAAATCGTTGAGGTTGACGAGCGGACGAAGATCCCCGATCTCGTTGTAACTTATATCGAGTTTGCACAGCGAATGTAAATTCATGAGCGACTGGAGATTTGTTATTCGGTTGTGTCCCAGCAAAAGCGTTTCCATATTATTCAATCGGAGTAGATAATTGAGTTTCTCTATTTTGTTATAGTCCATCTTAAGAAATTTTAGCGCCGACATCCCTCCGACAAAACTATTAATGATACAGGAGTCGACATCGCATACAATTCCATTTCTGCTAATATCGAGATTCTCAAGTGAATGCACAAATTGGCTGTCAGATCTGATGAGTCGACCGTAATCAGTTATCTGGGGATTTCTACTCAAGTCCAGCGATTTAAGAGAGGGCAGGGAGGCCAATGGAGATAAATCGGTCATCTGCCCATTCTCGTTGAGTCTGAGTGCTGTAAGGGACGTGAGATTGGCCAGGTGAGATATATCTACTATCAAAGGATTTATACCGAGACTGAGTACTTTTAAATTACTCATGTTGGTCAGCGGGGAGAGTTCCATTATCGAATTGCCGCTGAGGTAGAGCCCCTCCATCGATGACGAGGAGCTAGAGAGGGGCATGATGTCGGTTATCCTGTTCCCATTTAGGTTGAGGTACTTCAGCTCTCTGAAGTGTCGAAGCCAGTTGATGTCCCTAATACCATTTCGGCTGAGGCCAAGGGCCTTTAGCGATGCGATTTCAAGTAATGGCGTATAGTCCAATATCCGTTCATTTCTATCGAGATGGAGGAATTGAAGGTGTCTCAGATGAAGCATCGAAGGAAGCCGACGAATTCTATTGAACGATAGATCGAGATTTCTCAATCCTCTTAAGTTTACAATCTCGCCGATATCCAGAATCCAGTTGTCCATCAAAAATAGCACTTGAAGGTTCGTTCAGTATCTAAGCCCATCCAAATTAATTATCCTT
>CAYWIG010000075.1:0-4661 GCA_964458295.1 uncultured Myxococcales bacterium | reverse complement strand
GCTCGCCCTGAGAAATGTAATCACCTGCAGATCTCTCACCCTAATTTCGCCTGACGCCTCTTCGCCTGTAATTTCAAGTATCGCTTCGCGTATCCTACTTTCCAGAACCGGATCATCGAAGGAGACCCGTTCATCCATCGATACACATCCCTCCCGTTCATTTATGAATACTGTTTCCGGTTCACACGCTGCTCCAGGCACGATTTGTTTTCCAGGTTCCTCCTCCGGCTCTCGAAGCCCAAACCCTGTAAGATCAGCTGATCCTCCGCCTGGGGAGCTACCATTTCGGGGGCTACACCTTGCGGAAAATCCTGGCCCGGATGGGCATCCATGCCGGCTCCTCCGTTAAAATTAATAATACCCCCAGTTCGTTCTGGTAGCCATGCATCGAATCCGGGCATCTGTATTCCCAAACCGACTTGCCTCTCCTGCTCAGGTACTTCCGGGAGGGGGGTAGAAATTTAGATCTCTGTCCTGGCTTCGCTGGAGGTTTTGTTTTTGGTTCCGGTTCTGGATCGGATTGATCCGGCCCTGGTTGCTGCTCGGGATCTGGATCTGGCTCCATCTCAAATACCGGATCCGATTCCAGGTCGGGTAGACCTTGCTCTGTACCCGACTTATTGTGTGTACAACCCCATGCCATGACAATCGCCATGATAAGGATTACAAAGGTGACAACCCCTGTGTGTTTAATTGTCTTCATAGAATGCTCCTTTATAGCCATACTCATGCATTCATTACGTAAGCTCATCTAAAGGAGTTTGTGCACAGTCCATGCCAATGGGGTGGAAGGAATAACGTATTGAAATTGCGAAGGCTTTCATTGAAATGCTTTTTATATATTTGATAATTTAGACATAAAAAGGCCTTTTTTTGACATCTAAACAAAACTCCTCAAGTTTTTTAGTTGAATATAGGCTCGATTTCGCCAAGCACTACTGACGGGAGAGAAAACTATAAAGCTCCCTGCCCACTGCAAACTTAGCGTTATGAGTGGCGTGGGGACCCTTCATCATGATGACAAATCGATAGGTCTTGCCGTTTGATGGAGTCATAAAACCAGCGAGTGATGATACCCCTGTGAGGGTTCCCGTCTTCGCCCTGAAGAGTTTCTGTTTCAAAGGCAAAAGGCTCTTATGTTTATATAAATATCTGACGAGGACCATCATCTGCTCTGCGGTAACCCCATTTTTTCTCGAAAGACCAGACCCCTCTACGAGCGCAAAGTTATTCCAACCGAATTTAGTCTTCAAACATTCATTTAAAACGAGCTGTCCCTTTTCGATCGTCGCTGGAGGTTTATGTTTGTACGCACCGAGAAAGAAGAAGATCTGATTTGCGATGATGTTGTTTGAATATTCCAAAAGATCCTCGATGTTACCCTCGATCGACTTCGAGGATTGATAGACGAGGATCGGTTTCAGAGAGATGGGAACCGTTCCGCGGACGATCCCTCCGCTGACTTTAATTCCATTCCTGATCATAAACTCCTTCAGGAGTTCGCCCGCATAGATGAGCGCCGCTGTTTTCCGACCTTGAGACCCTTTGCAAACGTCTTTGCAAGGGCAGTAATAGGTGTCTGCGGTTCAGCCGACACAACCTGTCCATTAGGCAGTTTCTTGATATTTATCGTATTGAAGTTTACGAGAAGCGCATTGTTCCTAGCATCATATGGATTCAATGAATTCGATTGACCGTCGAGCTTCATATTTGGAGAGAAGTATGAGTCGTCCAGGACGATCTTCGTAACGCGCCCAACGCCCTTCTGTCTCAACTGAGACGCTAATTTCGCGATCTCCTCAGAAACCAGAAACGGATCGCCAAAGCCCTTTACGTAGAGCACGTCCTGACCATCCTGATATATCGCGGTAGGAAAATGAAAGTCGCTTGTGAGATATTCAAGAGCGCAGGCGCTCGTAGCCATTTTGATAATCGATGCAGGTACGAAATGTTCATTTGCCCTGTGAGAGAATATTCGTTTCCCCTGCATATCCTCTACGAGGACCGTTCCATTCCCGAGTTTCTGTAGCAATTGTGGAGGAAGTGAGCGTGCATAGGAGGTTCCCGACAGGAGGAGGCATATTACGATCGTCGCTGTATTCAGTATCCGCATGATGGCCGCAACTATATAGAAAATATTCACTTATGTCTAAGCGTTTAGCATGCTTGGAAGCCCTACACCCCACTTTCGAGGTTGATGCTGCAAAACCTATTATAATGATATAAAATATTGTCGATGAAATGCCGGATCTCAAAATTCGCAATATTTGCGATACTCCTGCTTCTGCTCAGTTGTGGCGGGGGGGGTGGAGGTAGTGGCGGCGACAGTGGAGGATCCGGAGGTGGCGATAGCGGTGGCGACACCGGTGGAGGTTCCGGAGAGGATGGAGCCCCGACCGGCGAATTGGATGAAAATTTTTCAACCGCACTACCCTTCGCCCTTTCAGATCTTTTGACCGACCTTTCTACGATATCAACCTTCTTTCCATACGGCCCACCGCGTTCATCTGGATATGACGACGGGTATCCAGCAATATCCTGGGCAGGGGCCGTTGAATTCATAGTGCTCGCATCGGCTGACGGAACGATTACGAGCATAGAGAGCACCGATGGAGGCAATTCATACAATCTTATACAGTCGATCACGGATTACGATGGTTGGAGATTCAACTATGTAAACCTAATCGATGTAGTCGTCAGCGAAAACGACGTTGTTTCTAAAGGCGATACGATTGCTAAAGTTCAAAGCGGTGGCTTCAACTACTATCCACTCTGGTGGAACTTAAGTTTTTCAGGAAGCAATTCAGGAACCTGTCCTATCGCATATCTCGATGACGGATCGAAAGCCGCAGCAAAATCATATCTCGAGGCGTGGAATGATTACATCGATGCAAATCCAGAAACGAGCGATCCGTTTAGATGCTACTGTTATACATATGGATTGTCCCAGGATGAGGCTCTGGCTGTTTCAGAATCGGAATGCGATCCAGCGCTTTAGTTCAAACATATCGCTAGTTTAAAAAAATCCAAAAATACGATTTGACCAAAATCGAATTCTGTTGTTTCATGGCGATTCATAAAATCAAAAAAAGGGAGGGTGATTATGAATAGAAAGTATTTGAAAAAAATGTCGTTTCTGGTGTCCCTCTTTGTCTTAACCATCATATCCGGTGCTGTCTTCGCACAGGATGCGGTCGTGGGTCCCACGAGCCTTGCCACTGAATTTCCTGATGTGTTCGGGAAATATCCAACATGCAAAAACGCGTATAATAAGTATCTCAAGGTAGCCGAACCGGTTAAAGCTTGTCACGACTACGAGGATGCACAGTGGAACTTCAGAACCCAGAAGACGGTCATTGAAAGTCTCAAAGATCTGAAGGGGAAGAACGTCGACAAGAAAATCAAGGACGCCACACAGAATGCAAACATGTACGAAAATCAAATGGTCGCATTGAGAAGGAACTGTCCGGAGGGTAAGAAATTTGTAAAGGCGGTACACAAGCTCGACAGTCATACCAAGGATGTATGCAGGAATTGTAACAATTCATGGCCTGGAAAGATTGGTCCCGCAGCTGGCGATCCGTGTAATTGATATAAATATTGAGGTTGAGGTTAAGGTTAAGGTTGAGGTTGAAACTGAAGTTATTCAAATTACAACCCCAGGGGTTAAAAACACGCAACCCAATTTCCAAACCCCTGGGGTTGTAGATCAATAGCTATTCTACTAAAATATCAATTTCTAACAAATGATTCCTTTTAAAGTTCCCATTTTTACTGCCAATTTAACTCCCTCAGATTATCTCCAATGAATGGGAACTGTCTTACCACCTCATCCCGCGAACGATCCGATACATCCTGATTTATCACCAACGCTGCATCGATATCTTCGTTCGGTTCGAGACCCGTAAAGTTCTCGCGCGATCCGAGCCACTCCTTAACCTTGGCTGCCGTCTTCGACGCTATAGCATCATCCCGCACATTCGCCCTATATGTCTGTACCGTGAAGAGTATGGCGAGATACTTCTGCTCATCCTCGTTCAAGCTCTCGCTGAGGGCGTCAAACGGCACGATGTCAGTGCCCCCTTGCTTCCTCACCTCTACGAATGGACCTGTTCCCGAATAGCGAATCCTATCGGAGATCATCCCATATATACTGCTTGAGAATTCAGAGTATCTTGCGATGTTCTGCTGCAACTCCTCATGATTCATATCAGCGATCTTACAGATCGCATAAGCCAGAATCGTTGAGGGAGTATAACCACCAAGCTCTCGCTTAGTCATCGTTTTGATCGTAGTTTCAAACTTCACCTCAATCCATTTTCTTATATGTGGCCATGCTATCTCTGGCAGAAGGGCCTTCAGCGCAGTAATCGCCGGATTCGGACTCTCCTCATCGAAATATTTATCGAGCTGGGCAAACGCGACCCTCCTAAACTCAGCGCGCGCAGCCACGTTCTCCCTTTCAACCTCAACCGCACTTCTGGCAGGCGCGGAGAATACCGATGGTTTACTCCTAACGGAGCCCGCTGAAGCAGGCTCTTTCTTCTCAACCACATCACCCATACCCGCCTCCACGGGGACTTCGGATTTTACAGCCGGCTTAGGTTCAGGTTCGGATCCCGCGATAGGCATCTTCGTGGCAAAATGCGCCCCATTCTCCG
>CAYWIG010000074.1:2752-7329 GCA_964458295.1 uncultured Myxococcales bacterium | reverse complement strand
CACCGCTTTTGAGGGAGGTCTTCTCATTCCAGGTCGTGCATACGATATCGATGTGAATTTGATCGACCCTGGATCGATCGTAGAACCTATCCCTAGGGATAAGGCGACGATGGCCTGGATGGTTAGGCTTACGGCATCGCTGTTATTTTAATCAACCATTCAAATCCCAATACCCAAGTACCAAATAACAAATAAGCACCAAAATCCAAATCCCAATGACCAAAACATTGGTTGATATAATGCGCTTTGTCGTTTGAAAATTGGAGCTTGGAATTTATTTGTTATTTGGTGCTTGAAATTTGGTGCTTCAATTTATTTTTCACTATTATTCAACATGCTCAACACTGCCTGATCCACTGCATTCCTGTAGAGAACATAGTCGCTGAAGAAGTCATCCAGTGTGATTATATATTCGATGTCAGGTTCCACGCCGACATTTTCTAAATATCTGGTCTTTATTCCATCTACGGTTTCGACCTCCTTGGGCCGAACCGCGATTGACTGAGTAATCGAAATCGCCCACCCGGCATCGTCACCGATTGCAACCTGACCGACACTTCCACCGGCGCCCATCGTACGCGATCCGAAAGTCGTCACCCTACTTGCATCTTTTAGTATGGCTGGAACCATATCTGCTGTTGACATCGAGAGTTCGTTGCTCAACATGAGCACGGGCTTTGTATATGTTACGATATTATTATTGCTATCGACTACAGGATAAACCATCCCATCAGGCTGGCACAGGGGCATGGGTTTTGTCAGTTCATCCCCAACGGCGACAGCTTCGTTGATGGCGTTTAAGAGGTTTTTTGCCACAGTACAATCATCAGAATTTTCATCCTCACAGCTGTATTCGATCATCGCCTCGAACATCTTTATCGAATAATCACTGGCCCTCACCTGGAAGATTACCGATTGAATTGGTTCATCGATAAAAAATCCTGAAAATAATTCGCCAAGACAAATCATACCGCCCAGATTATTCGTCTGATCGACGATCAATGCATCCGTGGTTTTTTCAAAAAAATCGATCTCGCTTAAGAAGAAGTTGATATCCCCCTCGAGTTCGTATGGCATCCATGTCGGTATTCTCAAATAACCTATAGTCTTACCCTCGAGCTCGAACGTTCCAGAGAAATATGGACTGTCCTCTATGGAGTGCCTTGAGTTGAAATTATCCCAGAGTTGAAAGAAGGGTTCGTAGGTCTCAAAATCACTCGCAGCAAAGTTAATCCAACTTGGAACACTCTGCCTTAGACTATCCAGCGGATTCTTTTTAATCTGTATCCTCTTAAAATCTTTAATCGGCGTCGAGGGATCGGCAAGGGATTCTTCCTCATCGCCCCATGTAAGCCATGAGAGATAGCTCTCCTCCTCACTATCCCTCTCCCAAGAATATATCCTCAACTTGGCGACACCACCTGGAACCTCAGGCATATACGATCCCATCCTCGAGGATATCCTTCTCGCCAGGAGTCTTCTCTGCGCAGGTTCATAACCTACAGTCTCGTAGCGCCCAAGATTATCTAAAAGTTTATCGGTAGGATTGCCATCAAATGATACCAAAACATCCCCTGCGCTGAACGGAAAATCCTCCTCGCTGATAATCTCTCTATCGATTTCTCTTATGACGATGTCTTCACCTATAGCTTCGAACTTTACGGGAAGTTCGGCGCTCTTCGGCGAAGAAACGGCAATTGAGACATGCGCATCATCGAATGACGCCACATAACTAAATAGCGCGGAGAGAAAATCATCTTCAGGAATGAGCACTCGCCTAGCGTTACCGAGTAGTTTTTCGGAGACATCATCGAACACGAGACCGTTTAGCTCCGCCTTCCAGGAGAGCGGTGCGTAGAACTGATCGAAGAGTTTGACCAGCTCCTCTGAATACTGAAGTCGCTCTTTGTTCGTAAGTTCTTTAGGAACACCGGGCGGTGGCTGATCAGGCTTCCCGCCTTTTGCAGCATCGCCCGAGCCGCTGCAGCCAGCCAGCAGAAAAATGGATAGAAGAAGCAATGTATACAATCTTTTCATAGATATATCTCCTCCAGCATACTTGTCGGCATGTGGAGGAAAATGTTGCTTAATTTATAATGAATGGATGGGCTTAGATCGATATCGACGTTAAGCGAAAAGTCGATTAATAACATAGACATAGATCCCAGATGCCGGATACAGATTACATCCGAATACGCCAATTGCTTCAATACAGTGCATCCTGCATCTGGGATCCGGTTATCAATTCAAAATCCCGAATGCTTTGGTCGTTAAAAAACCCCCGAGATCCAGAATATAGGAACTCGGGGGTTTTTGGTTAAAACGTTCTAATTCAATCAGCCAGCTTCCGTACAAGCTTTCGCGCTCGCGGCAGCAGTTGCGCGCTCGTGCATGTCCTTGCCGATCCACTTCTTCGTTAGGATCAATGCGAACGGCGATATGAGAGCGATCATGCCGTAGATGAACCACATCGTTTGTGTATTCATCGAGAGGCCAAGCTCCGGTTTCGGACAGTACTTAGCCAAGAACCATCCCGAATAGAGACCCGTTATGACCTTCGTCAAGAACCATGGGAACTGTGCAACTCCCATGTACACACCGGTCTTACCCTTCGGTGCGATCTCCGCTGCGAACTGTAAGAAACGTGGTTGCCACATCGCCTCACCGATGGTCATCAACACGATGTAAGACATAAGGAGAACTGGACCCGTTCCAACCGCGAGGAAGAATGTTGGCAATGCCATAACGAGCGTACCGATGATCATCATCCTGTAGACGTTCGCGCGGCTTGTGAGAACTGCAACCATCGGGGCTAGGAAGAATATCAGAATCGGATTGATATTCGCAAAGAACTCGAAGTTATTTCCGACGGTCGTTCCTGCAAACGCCCTATCGATATAATAAGGAATCGTAAGCCACTGATGTGCGAACAGGGTCTGAACAGGGATGAGAATAAAGATGAAGAACGTGAACTTACTATCCCTGAACGGATGATCCGGACGCTTTCTCAAGAAATCCCAGACCGCAATTGCGCCGCAGATTACGAGCGGGAGATACCAGAAATTGTTCTCGGTCAGACGTTGAATGATGAACGATCCAACTGCGAGCACCCCAAATATCACCGTTCCGAACATCGGAACTGTCTTTTTTGCGGCCAACTCCTCTTTCGTTTCTCTGATATTCGTCAGCGTCGATTTTTCGACGGTCCTCTTAGTGAGTAAGAAAAATAGAACGATTAGTGTCACAGCTGTGAGTCCTAAATAGACCCAGAGCACACCGCTGATTCCATTTGGCGGAAAGGTTATAACTGAGCGATGACGAACGAATGGAGATATAAGACCGGCCAAAAATGCACCGAGGTTCATAAGGCCGTATATCATGGCATAACCGATAGCCGAAGTTTTCTTGTTCGTGAACTGCTTCACGCCGGCATAGAGTGTCGGTTGAAGCATGCCGTTTCCGATGACCATCACGAAGATGGAGGTCATGATCAGATAGAACATCGGAGAGTTAAGGCCTGTACCCAGGCTTAGCGTTCCCGAGGCGGCAATCATCACATATCCTACGACGATAAAGAAGATGGAGATCGAAAGTGCTTTCCTAACACCTATACGATCACACACACCTCCCAAAAAGAGCATCGCAAATGTAAAACCGCCGGTTAAAAAGCTGTAGATCCATCCCGCATGTACATCGGAAAGGCCTGCGTTTTCGGAGAGATATTTCCCCAAAACCGTAAGGAGGCCAAAGTATGTCAGACCCTGTACCACTATACAGACTATGTTTAGGGCCCAGAGCGCGCGCGGTGCACGAATGACACCTCCAAACGTCTCCTTCGTTTCCTGCCATGTCTTTTTCAGCGCAGCGCCAAGAGTCGCTTTTTGCTGTGTATCAACTCCTGTTTCAGCCATAAAACCTCCTTTTTGTTGACGTTTTAAGACTGCCTCTATATCGCAGGTACAGTTTTTATACAATAGAAAACCTCGGCAAATTAGGGCCTGTCTTCATTTCCCCGAAATATCCATTTCGGAACAACCTACCGAAGCGAACCCGATCAGTTAGCAGGAGATTACTAACAAATGCTCCAATTCATCAAAATATTGACGCTGGTGGGTATTTTTTGACACATCCAGGCGGAAAACTTGCCGATTTGGCTAGTCTTATCGATATAAATACTCAATAATATCAACTTATTATAAAAATTACCGTGCACGCCCTCTTTGGCTCGCTAATTGCAAATTTATGGGGGTGGAGGCGACGGTGAAGATTCCAGTTCACATAATAGTTGAGAAGAGAAAGCGAGAGGAGGAGGCTCGTCGCCGCGAGGAGGAAAGGCGGCTTCCACTCATGCCTTCGAATAGGCACAAGGAGAAGGGTCCGAAGAGGGAGAAGGAAAGGGCAACGAATAAGGTCATAGTGATAGAGCTGTAGCGTGTATCGGCAATTGAAGCACCAAATCTCAAGCACCAAATTCCAAATAAGCTCCAATAATCAAATTCCAATGACCTAAATCTTCGGCTACCCGAATACGCTCTGTTGTTTGAAAATTGGAATTTGGAATTTCTATTTAACGGTGA
>CAYWIG010000074.1:0-2742 GCA_964458295.1 uncultured Myxococcales bacterium | reverse complement strand
TTCCACCATTCTTACACTTAGCGACTACCTTGAAGATATCGCCGGTATACGCCGCAATTTTTATGGGAGGCATCGTCTGGTTTCTATGGCTCGTCTGAAAATCAAACCTTTCGACATCGACCTCTTTTCCGTTCTTGTAGATATCGACCTCATTCACAAAATGTTTAAGGCGATTTGATGTAATATGTTGAACCGTTACGTTTAGCTCGCCTCTGGACTTGTCATAGTTTACATGAATGGCGTTTGGTGGATCGGCAAAAGCTGGAATGGCAAAAGTTACCAAGATAAGGATGAACAGGATCTTTTTCATAGGGCCCTCCGAATCATTATTATCGGAGGATCATAGCAGGGATGAGAAATAATTCAATGAATGCATATACAGGAAAAAATAGGTTGTTGAATAGGCGGAATTAACCAGCCACCTCGATACCCAAAATCTCCGCCCTCATCTGCCGGGCCAGGATCTCGCCTCTGGACCTTCCAAGATCAGCCATCGTGAGGACGGCGTTGAATCCAACCGGTCCACCCCTCTTCCTGATAGCCTGTAAAACGGCGATAACGCGATCGACATGAACTCGGTGCTTTTCAACGGCTTCACGAAGCGCCTTTATATCCAAATGATTGAATAATCCCGGATTCTTCCTAGCTATGACAGCTAATCTGGAAATCGCATTTGCAGCCGTATCCCTATGATCGAGACTGGCTAAAAGTCCGCCGATCTCCCTCCCGTCTCTTCTGACGGCTCTCGCAAGAGTTCTTCCAACTGATTCATGGGCCGATTCAATCGGAATTTTTAGCTTTCTTACATCACCGACCGGGGACATCACCCTGCCTATTATACGATCGAATAGAACATGGATGGATTCATCCTGGACAGCGATTATAACTTCATGAGGTCCCCAGTTCGGTGTAACACACCAAAACCGTTCCAACGATTCCAACATCGCCCTAGCAGCTACATCAACCTCAACAGCCATAGGATTTTGTGCATAGGAACCGATGCCGGGAGCAGGAAAGACGATTCTGTCGATTCTCCTCGCATGCCCTTCCTTCATCACATTGTATGTTGCTTCACCGATTAAATCCTTTTCAGCGTCAGCGATCGTATTGCCAAGACAGGCCACGTGAACGAGCTGTGGAGAGATACCTCCACCGCTTTCAACTGCGTATGCGTTACCCCACTTTTGTGCGGTCGCCCTGCCTTCGATATATGATTGATAGTTACGAAAACCCGCTATAGCTCCCGCCTTTTGTAGGGCTGCATTCGTCCCTTGAAAGGAGATGCCTGATATCGGCTGGGGTACGACGAATGCGTCGCAAGGAATTTTAGGAAGATCTGATGTCAATACAAGCGCTACAGAATGTGCGGCTCCAAAAGGGCCGGTGTAGATTGAAAACTTGCTCACCGCTGAAGTTCCGGCAAGAATACCTTGTAATGGTAATACAGGTTGTCCTGACATTAATACCCCTTGATGCTAATTCAATCATCTAAAGAGTTTTCAACCAGCTGCCACTCCGTTTAAATCCCATCTTCTATTCGAAAAGTCGGTTAGATCTTCCAAGCTCACCCTCGCAAGATGCTCACCTATGGAATTTCTCAAATCGGGTCGTTTTAAATAGAGTATTTTTAGCACCTTCACTGCACTGGATCTTATGTGTGCTCTATAGTCATCCAGATGTTTGGCCAGTCTGCCCACTATAGCCGTATTAAAAATCTGAAAATCTGATTCCGCAAGAATCTCGCAGGTTTTCAATACAAAGCCCAAAGTTGAGTAACCGCCTAGCTGTAGGAAGATTGCCTCGGAAAGACGTTCGTCGCATCTACCAGAGGGCGTGAATGTCCTTCGCAGAAAAGCACCAACATCAAAATGAAGGCTCTTACCGCCCAGCTCCGCTCTATAGCCAACACCATCTGCCGACATCTTGATAAATGCATCAAGTGCCTCGAAGGCATCTCTATCATCATCCACAGCAAAGAAGACATAATGAGGGGCGCCATATGGATTGACCCTCCAATACTCCATTATGCCAAACACCATCTCCCTTGCATGACCGGCAAATCCCTCAACATTTCCAAATGTTCGTGATGAAAGTGGAATTGTCACGCTAGCGGCCCTCGCTCCACCCGCTGCGTTCATCGCAGAGCCAACAAACGCTGTCGTATCTACAAGGCGATCGATCATCGCTTCATTGCTTAGGGCTTTTGCAACGTGAACTATATCAAGGGAGTGCTCTCCACCGTTTTCGGTTATAATAAAATCTCCGACAGGCTGTGGATATTCCAATGCAGAGACATAGTCTGCATATCTTCTAAATCCTGGAATCGCACCTCGACCAACTAAATCAGTCCTATAATTAACGGCGCCAAGTGGATGAGGTACGATATAGGCGTCACATTTTACAACTGATGGCTGTGCTGCGACGAGTCCCATTAAATGTGTTTGACCCCATGGGCCGGTCGTTGCGGACCAATCCCATGCAGCAGCGCTTCGCGCAAAGAAACTCTGAATTGGTTGTAATGACATAGATTTATCCTATCCCTAAAAACAGATCCTTATCGCTTTCATCCCGGAAAAGTTGCGCGCTATTTATGAAATCAGGTACAAGTGTAACTATATGATATTAGTGATGTAGTGTGGGTATGGGATCGTTTATCTCACTATCCCCTAAGGGCCTTGCCAATTTTTGCGAGATGCGCTCCTGCAGCATAACTTATGACGTCATCGCCATTTTCAAGCAATG
>CAYWIG010000073.1:0-7338 GCA_964458295.1 uncultured Myxococcales bacterium | reverse complement strand
ATCCAGAAATCGCCTGACATGCCTCATCTTCGTCTGAAAATCGTGCTCATCCGTGGATGGTCGCATCTTTATCTCTTTTATATGAATTACGGTCTGCTTCTTCTTCTGTTCATGCATCTTCTTGCTCTGCTCGTACTTGAATTTTCCGTAATCCATAATCTTGCAAACTGGCGGACGAGCCATCGGGGATATCTCGACAAGATCCAAACCCGCTTCTTCAGCACGCCTCAAGGCCTCCCTAGTGATAAAAACACCGAGTTGACTTCCATCGGAATCTATCAGCCTTACTTCAGGGACCCTAATTCGATGGTTGACCCTGTGTTGATCCTGCGGCCTCCGCCTATCACTAAAACGCATTTTCGGTCTAATAGGAACACCTCCTGTTAACATCGAGTGTTTGCGTTCCAGCGTGTTTGCGTTCCATCAACCCGAACACGCGTGCACTCGAACACTATTTATTATGCCTCTCTTCGATTTCAGAAACGATCCTCTTACTGAAATCATCGACGTTTATAGCACCTAGATCACCCTCGCCTCGCGAACGCACCGCAACCGTGTTCGCCTCCACCTCTTTCGCGCCCACGACGAGCATATATGGAATCTTCTGCATCTGAGCTTCCCTGATCTTGAAGCCCAATTTTTCATTTCTGTCGTCCACCTCAACCCTCACATCGCTTCTCTTTAGCTGACCTGCCACCTCATGTGCATAGCCTACGAAATCCTCTCCCACCGGAAGCACGATGGTCTGAACCGGGGCCAACCAAGTTGGAAATGCACCAGCATAGTGCTCCACCAAAACTCCGAAGAAGCGCTCCAATGAACCCATGAGAGCTCTGTGAATCATGATAGGTCTATGCTTGGCTCCGTCTTTGCCTACGAACTCCATATTGTAACGCTCGGGCAGATTAAAATCGACCTGTATAGTCGAACATTGCCATGCGCGCCCCAAAGAATCCTTAATCTTGATGTCGATCTTTGGACCGTAGAAAACTCCCTCCCCAGGATCGACTTCATACTTCAGCTCAGACTTGTCGAGCGCCTTCTGAAGGGCTGCCTCAGCTAGCTCCCAGGCCTTATCGTCGCCGACGTGTTTGTCAGGTTTCGTCGAAAGATAAATATCATACTCCGAGAAACCAAACGATTTGAGTATATAGATTGAAAAATCGAGCGTATTGCTCACCTCGTCTTCAATTTGATCGGGACGACAGAATATATGGGCATCATCCTGCGTAAAACCTCGCACCCTCATGAGCCCATGAAGAACTCCTGATCTCTCGTAACGATAGACCGTCCCAAGCTCAGCCCAACGCATAGGGAATTCACGGTAACTTCTCAGATGAGACTTGTAGACCAGAATATGAAATGGACAGTTCATCGGCTTGAGCTCGTAATCGATATCGTCGACCTGCATAGGGGCATACATATTTTCGCGATAGAAGTCCCAATGGCCCGAGGTCTTCCAAAGATCGAGTCTAGCAATATGCGGCGTGAAGAGAATTTCATAACCATGTTTCACATGCGCTTCACGCCAGAAGTTCTCCATGGCATTTCTGATCCTGCCACCCTTCGGATGCCAAAGAACAAGTCCCGGACCATAGCTCTCAAGCGTCGAGTAAAGATCAAGATCCTTACCAAGCTTTCTATGATCCCTCTTTGCCGCCTCCTCGAGCAACATGAGGTATTTTTTCAATTCCTTCCTGTCGGTGAACGCCGTGCCGTAGATACGTTGCAGTTGCTGATTTTTCTCATCACCCCGCCAATACGCACCAGCAACCTTGAGGAGTTTAAATGCCTTTATCCTTCCTGTATGCTCAACATGAGGACCGCGGCACAGGTCAACAAAGTCCCCATGACGATAGATCGTCAGAACCTCATCCTCCGGCAACTCCTCTATCAATTCGAGCTTGAAGGGATTACCCTCGAACATCTTCCTAGCGTCATCGCGTGAAATCTCTTCCCTGATAAACGGCTGTTTCTCTGAGATGATCTTTTTCATCTCATCTTCAATCTTTTCAAAATCATCTTCGCTGAAAGGACGACTGAAATCGAAATCGTAGTAGAATCCATCCTCGACGGAGGGACCTATCGTGAGTTTCGCATCAGGAAAAAGACGCAACACCGCATCGGCCATCACGTGGGCTGCAGAATGCCTGAGAATCTCAAGCTCGATGAGTTTTTGATCACCCTTTTCAGTCATTGATTAAATCCCAAAAGAACAAGATCGGTTTTTTGTGGGCCTTACTGGACTTGAACCAGTGACCCCTACCATGTCAAGGTAGTGCTCTAGCCAACTGAGCTAAAGGCCCACGAAAAACCGATTTTCAAATTGCTCTAGTCCCGACACGACTGATCAGAATTCCTCTGAAATTCTGATATCGTGTCGGGACCAACTGAGCTATACGCCCATTAACAGCTAAACCCGCGGTTTATTGTCAAACTACTCAGAAATAATCAACCCTTCGACTCATCCGATTTTAATCGGTATCGCTCAGGATTGATCCTGAGCAGCCCTAACCTTTTTAATTTAAAAGGGTTAGGGCAGTCGAAGGATCAAGTTTTTTGATAAGGAAATGCCGTAAAAAAGTCAAGGTAATTGAAATCTATAGAAAAATAATCCACCCCCTTAAGGGGTGGATTAACTATAAATCATAATATCCTGAAATATAGACTTTTTTAAACCTTCGCTATGAGGTCGTCAATCGCACTTTTTGGCACATTTCCAATCAATTGACCTACATTTTCACCGCCCCTAAAGAGCAGCAGGGTCGGAATACTCCTTATGGCAAACTGGCCTGCTACATTGGGGCTGCTATCGACATCGACCTTACAAACCTTGAGATTTCCAGCCTGCTCCGTCGCTACAGCTTCCACTGTTGGGGCCAACGCCCTACAAGGACCACACCACGCCGCCCAAAAATCGACGAGGACCGGTGTTCCTGAATCCAAAACCTCCTGTTTGAAGTTTGAATCATTTACCTCAAGTACGTTGCCCGCCATAAACCCCCTCCTCTTAAATTAGTCTCAACAAAACGAGGTCGGATTCGTATCGAATGAAGACGCAAAGATCAAGCCATTTCAAGCTCGTATCAGAACATAAATCTTCTTCTATAAATACTAAAAAGCAGACCGATGGATGCCATTATGGCGATCATCGATGAACCACCATAACTCATAAGCGGTAACGTGACTCCGGTGAGCGGCATCAAACCCAATACGCCGCCTAAGTTGATAGCTATCTGCCAAAACAATAACGAGACGACACCTATTGCAACGAACGCTCCAAACCTATCTCGCGCATGCGATCCTACATCGACACCCATCAGCAGCAAGGCCGCATACAAGGCCAACAGAAGCAATGAACCGAAGAAACCCCACTCTTCGGCAAAGACCGGAAAAATAAAATCGGTGTGACGTTCAGGGAGGTAACGGAGCTTGTTGATATTACCTTTCAGATATCCCTTACCGAACATCCGCCCGGAACCAACTGCAATCTTCGACTGCATAAGATGATATCCGCTACCCCTGACGTCGGCTTCCGGATTCATAAAGGTAAATATACGTTCCTTCTGATAATCCTTTAAACCGAAATTATATACACCGACCACAGCCACCATAGCCAAAATCGCACAACCTACTATCGTCCGTTTCTTAACCTTAGCGAATAGCGACATCGATACGAATATACAGATGATGAACAGCGATGACCCCATATCACCTTGCATCACGATAAGTGTGAAACTCAGGAGCATAAACAGCCCAGGTCTCCAAAGTTCCAGCAGATTATATCCATCCGGATTGGGATTGTTGGCAAAAAATCTGGCCGCTACAAATATGTATGCGAGCTTTGCAAACTCAGCAGGCTGAAGCGAAATCGGTCCCAGCTGTATCCAGCCATGCGTACCCCTTACGGCCTGCCCCAGGACAAGGGCGAGGATGAGCAGGATGCTTACGAGAATGTAGAATACATATGAAAATCTATTGAAGATGCGATAGTCCACCATCGCTGTGAGGAGCATTATAGCACATCCGATTATCGTCCAGACCAGTTGAGACCAGAAGAGCTGTTGAGATCCTCCCTCGCCCCAAAAGTACACAGCGCTATACAGATTGACGAGACCGATAACTACAATAGCCATCGTCACACCCAAAAGCGGCCAGTTGAACGCGGTTGTCTTTTTCGCTGTACTCATAGTTTCCCAGGAACCTCCAGCACTTCCTCTTCGGTTCCATGCTCAATGTCATAATACTTTTGAAAGAGGGCTCCGACTATCGGCGCTGCTGCAGAGGCACCAAAACCCCCGTGTTCGACCACGACCGCAGCAGCGATTTCGGGATTCTCGGCTGGAGAGAAACCGATAAACCAAGCGTGATCGCGACATTTTTCCGTAGTACACGCTAAACTTTTATCGAGACTCACAACCTGTGCGGTTCCAGTCTTTCCTCCCATCGTAACCTTATGCAGAGATTGACGATGTCCCGTACCTCCAGGTTCGGCTACGACGCCAACCATCGCACTACGAACCTTTTCGACGAATTTCTTATCGAGCGGAAGCACCGTCAAATCCGCTGGAGGTTTCCACTCATACGATTCTTCGCCAGACACTTCATAGCCCCTATCGACTAGATGGAGTTGATATCCCTTACCCCCGTTCGCCACCTGTTCAGCCAACATTGCATTCTGCAGGGGTGTCACAACATTATAACCCTGTCCGACCGATATCGAAAGGTTCTCACCCTTCTGCCACGGCACCCCATATCGTTCCATCTTCCATTCCGAAGTTGGAATCAAACCTGGCCTCTCACCTTCGAGCGGAACACCGGTCTTTCTTCCGAATGAGAAGATGTTCGCATACTTCGCCAACATATCCACCCCGAGTCTCAAGCCCATGATGTAGAAATAGACATCACAGGATGAAACGATGGCTCTGTGCAGACTTATACGGCCGTGCCCACCCTTTCGCCAACAATGGTAAGGTCTACCACCGTACACATATGCACCGTGGCATGATATCTTTTCATCTGGAGTTACAACTCCCTCGGAAAGAGCAGCAATGGCGGTAACGATCTTGTACGTAGATGCAGGTGGATATCCACCTTGAATAGTTCTATTCAAAAGATATTTATCGGGATGACGTGATACATACTTCCAATATTCATCACCGCCCGGACCAGCTAGCTTGTTGAGATCGTATGAGGGGGAACTATACATGGCGAGAATTGCACCCGTCCGAACATCAATAACTGCCGCAGCCCCCTTCCTCTCACCAAACATCTCCCTGGCCAGCTCTTGAAGATCTCGATCTATCGTCAGCTTCAGACTGTTCCCTGGAATAGCGGGATGCCTCTTCAATTCAGATGCGATACCCTCGTAGTCAACCTCTCGCCCCACCGCATTGACGATTCTCTCCTCGTAACCGTCCTCACCTCGAAGCGTAGGATCCCATCTCTCCTCCAACCCCCTCACCCCCACCATATCTCCGGGATTATATTTGCCGGGATACAGCTTATCGTATTTCTTGAGTCTTTTGGGATCGATTTCGCGAACGTACCCCAAGACATGCGTAGCAATATTGGATTCAGGATAGGTCCTCTGGTACTGGACAACGACATCGGCGCCCCTCAAATCAAAGGGATCCTTATTATCATACCATGGATTTTTTCTCGATTTTACCAGAGCTACATCGTCCAAGGAGACATCCGCCTTTACTATTAAGGGCTGGTATTTAGGCTGTTTAAATCTTTTTTTCCAAATTTCATCCAATTCACCCCCAGGAATGGCAAGCAACTTACTGAGAGACTCAAGCGTTCTTTCCGGATTTACGACGTACTGAGGAACGACGACAATATTGAATGAAGGGCGATTATCCACCAAAACCTGTCCGCGTCTATCGAATATAACTCCACGCGGAGCTGGAATACTCATCGCCTTGATGCTATTCTCAGTTGAAAAGAAATGATAGAAACTGCCTTTAATCACCTGAAGAAAATATAATCTAGCGATAACAACCAGAATGAGGATCAGGACGAAGACCATCCCGTATTTGAACCTACCCTCAATATCCGTCGTGTATTCTTGAGTTAATCGCACCTAAACTCCATCGGGCAATCCGGATATCCGATTATTCGGAAATCCGGGACAAATAATATCGTCACATAATCATTTCATCACCAGGCCCTTAGGCCTCGTAATTTTCTCCCATGACAGGTCCCAGTACCACTTGATAAATGGAACCAAAAATATCGCTACAGCAGCATCCAATATAGCCTGGGCTGGCGCCGCCCGGAGGATTACCTCCGCAAAAGCTAGATGCCCTGTAACCGCCATCATAAAAAGGGCCGATATAAGTTTGTCGAGCACGCTCACCATTGCGATCCAAAAGATGAGGGCAGCACCTGCTTGAAACGAAATCTTAGCAAGTACCATCCTCACACATCCGTAGATGATCAAATATGAGAGGATGGACATCCCGAATGGACCGCCGGATGTAACGTCGGTTATAACACCGAAGAAAATGACAACGGGAATAGCCCTCCAGGCTTCTTTGTAAAAAGAAAGGGCTGCTACGGCTATGATCATAAAATCAAAACGGAGCATATCGGTAGGAATATTGGCCAACCAGGTCGTTTCCAAAACAATAGCCAGTATTCCATAGAACGCCATTAAAAGGAAAAAGGACATATTGAAATCTATTCCTCAGAGGATTCGGGAGTGATTCTCTTTGAACCGCTCAAAAGCACCATAACTTCTTGAAGTTCATCCATATTCTCAAACGGCACGACCTTGGCATCCAAAAAAACACCATAACGTGACTTTTCCAAGTCATGCACCGTTCCAATTGGAATCCCAGATGGAAAAATTCTATCAAAACCGGATGTAACTACGACGTCGTCATCCTTTATATCGCTTATCCTTCTTAGATATTCCAATCGCGTAAGATAATAGCTCGGCCTGAGCTCGGTACGCATAGCGGCTCCAACGACGAGCCCCCTGGCCCTCGAACGCTGCATCAAAACATCCACCGTGCTGTTGGGATCGATGATGAGGAGAACCCTAGCGCTTCCAGTGTCCACTGTGCCAATTTTACCGACGAGGCCGCGGGGCCCGACGACGGGCATCAAAGGTTTAATACCATCCGATATGCCGCGATTGATCGTAATACTCTTGAACTCAGCCTTCGGATCGTTGGCTATGACCTTTGCGACGATGGCCTGATATGGAAATGTCTCTTTATATGACAACAGATCTCGGAGCCGCCCATTCTCCTTTTGAATTTCATACATACGAATCAGATCGCTCTGCAGCTTAGCCATCTGTTCCCTGAGGAAGCTATTTTCCTC
>CAYWIG010000072.1:0-7358 GCA_964458295.1 uncultured Myxococcales bacterium | reverse complement strand
AGAAGAGATCGGTCTTCGACTCGTCAATGATATCAAGTTTCTTTGCAAGAATTACGCGAATATTACCCAACGCATCGTTTACGATCCCTGGCTTGTCAGCGACCATAAGTACGATATCGCCTTCTGACGCACTCGCTTCCTTTATGATCGATGTTTTTTCATCGTCGGATAGAAACTTCGCAATCGGCCCACCCCATTTTTCATCAGAGATCTTTACCCAAGCGAGACCCTTCGCACCGAAGTTCTTCGCGATCTCCTCGAGCTCACCGATATCCTTTCTAGAAAGCTCCCGCGCACCTACGTTCAATCCCTTGACGATACCGCCCTTTTCGACGACGCTGGCAAAGGCCTTAAAACCCGAACCGCGAAACGTTTCGGTAAGGCAGCACAGCGTCCAAGGGATCCTTCTGTCCGGACGATCGCTGCCATAGGCCCTCATTGCCTCTTCGTAACTCATCCTTTCAAGCGGAAGCTTTAGATCGACGCCCTTTATCTCCTTGAAGATGAAGGCGAAGAGCTTATCCATGATGCCGAGCAGACTATCCTGATTTAGAAAAGAGGTCTCGATATCGACCTGTGTAAACTCAGGTTGGCGATCCGCGCGCAGATCCTCGTCACGAAAACATTTCACCAGTTGAAAGTAGCGATCATAACCTGAGATCATCAAAAGCTGTTTGAAGATCTGCGGGCTCTGAGGGAGTGCATAGAAATTACCCTTGCTGATTCTCGATGGCACCAAATAATCGCGTGCGCCCTCCGGAGTACTCTTTGTAAGAAATGGAGTTTCGATCTCCATAAAACCTTTGTCCGAGAGAAACCTTCTAACGACTTGTGCGGTTTTATGACGAAGATCGAGGACCTTCTGTAAGCACGGTCTTCTGAGATCCAGATAGCGATGCTTTAAACGAAGCTCCTCGGATGCATCGACGTCGTCCTCAACCAGAAATGGCAGCGGCTTTGATGAGTTCAACACGGTGAGCGTATCAACAACAACTTCGACCTCGCCGGTCGACATGTTATCCCTGACCTGATCGGCCGGGCGCTTAGATACAGTTCCCTCAATCTCGAGAACGAACTCAAAGCGCACACCCTCGGCGAGCTTCATAACATCCTTCGATACGAGCTCCGGATTCACCACGACCTGCGTAGTTCCAAAGCGATCTCTTATGCCAAAGAATATCAGTCCGCCCAGATCGCGCCGTGAACCGACCCAACCCTGTAAGGTCACTTTTTGGCCTTCGTCATTCGCCGTGAGTTGACCACATGTATGTGTACGTATTTTCATTTCATTACCTTGACGGTTGCGTTTGCGAAGCTCGAATCGTTATGGGTTTATCGGTTGCGAAACGTTCAACGTTGGACGTTCAACGTTTCGAGCTTCGCAACCCCAACCGATGGACGCTATCCGCCTATTTCCACAAAATGCATCGGCAGGTCCTTGATGCGAACCTCCTGCTGCGTTCCTGCGCGCATGTCACGAACCACCGCTTCGCCCTTGGAGATTTCGTCATCACCCATAATTACCACTGACTCAGCATTCAACTTAGCTGCGCGCCTCATCTGTGCTTTCAGGGACTTTACCGCATAATCCCATTCGACGCGAATGCCGTCACGACGCAGAAGCTGCATGATGGGAAGTGCTGCATCGCGCGCCCTCTCCCCAATTACTGCAAAATAGATCATGTCCTCCACCTGGCTATCCTTCATGTTCTGTTGAAGCAGAAGGACCAATCTCTCCATTCCAAGAGCAAATCCAATACCTGGGATATCCGGACCACCCAACTCCTTCACCAATCCATCGTACCTGCCACCAGCGAGAACCGCATTCTGAGCTCCGAGCTTATCGGTAGTGAATTCAAAGGTCGTCCTCATATAGTAATCCAAACCCCTGACGATAAAATCGTTGAGGTTGTAATCGACTTCGAGTGAATCGAGACCCTTTTTCACGGAATCGAAATGTTCCACACATTCTGGACACCAAAACTCTGAAAATCTCGGCGCCTCTTTGACTATCCTACCGCATTCCCCCTTCTTGCAGTCCAAAATTCTTAATGGATTTCTCTCCAACCTTCGGACGCAATCATGGCAGAGCTTCGACTTCGAGGATTCGAAGTATTCTATGAGTACGGTGTTATATGATGGTCGACACTTCGGGCAGCCGATTGAATTGAGTTCTAACTTCAGCCCTTCGACGCCGACATCCCTCAGGAAATGATCGGCCATCGCGATCACCTCAGCATCCGCAAAGGGGCTCTCCACATTCATAAGCTCACAGCCAATTTGGTAGAATTGCCGCTGCCTCCCCTTTTGAGGCCTCTCCCGCCTGAACATCGGCCCCATATAGTAGTAACGCATCAGTGGATCTATCGCACATTGACCTGACTCAATATATGCACGAACGACGGGCGCCGTCCCTTCAGGACGCGCTGTGAGCGCCGCATCACCCTGATCGACGAAGCTGTACATCTCCTTTTCGACGACGGAGGTGGTCTCGCCAACACCCCGTTTGAAAAGTTCCGTGTGTTCCAATATCGGCGTTCGAATCTCATGATAGCCATAAGTGGAGAAGACCTGCTTTGCAGTCTCCTCTACAACCTGCCAGATCTTCACATCTGGCATCATCACATCCGGCATTCCCTTCACCGCCCTGATTTTCTTTTCCGATTTAGCCATAATTTTCGAATAATTATCAGAGGTTTGAAGGTCCTGTCAACAACTGCCGAAACCGACAATTCGGACATCTGGCCATCTGGAAAACCAAAAATCCAGGTTCCGGATCATCAGATTTTCGGATGCCCAAATAAACTGGGGTATTCTTTCCTCACGCATCAGTTTCCCTTGTGGAAAGCCACAAAAAACAATAATATACGACATATGTCAAAATACAGATTGGCCCTGTGCCTAGCACTCATGTTGATGCTCTCCAGCTGTAAGAGCCCCTTTTCATTCTCCAATCCATTCGGGGGCGGTGGTGGAAGTGATGACAGGACTCCAGTCGAGCCGGACAGAGTCACAGAACCCACCCAGAAGTTCTACTTGGCGATGGGGGGGGTTGCATCCGGGAGGGATGAGCTGATCATCTATGATAACTATGGAAATATTCAGACCTACGTAGGCGATCCCCTGGAATGTGAAGCCGATGATGAAGACCTTGTAAAGCTTCAGCCGAGACCTGACTACGACACCGTGTCGGCAGGCAGCGGCGTGCAAATCGTACCTCAGCTTCCCGGAGTAACTGCGATCAGATGCTGGGCCGGCGATATCGACCTCGACGATGTGTATGAAGTTACTATCCCACCGCAGTCGTTGATCAAGATACTCGTCGCTGAGGCTGGACTTCAGCTAGCGGATGAAGCGACTTTGGATGACGATTACGATGACGACATAGTAACCCTCACGAGTAGCAGCCCAACCGGCACCGCGCTCGCCTCCGTCATCAGAAATAGAATTGAGTATATAAATGACCTGGATGACCCAGAGCTCTTCAATGTCGATGAGGATGATTACGATGAGAATCCTCCCACATCATATTATGACGCCACCATCCTGGCCGATGGACAATTTTCGCCTACGAGTCCAGATGACCCAACCTACGATATATTCGTAAAGGCTAACCTCAGGAAATATATGACTGGCGACTATCAAATCGCATATGATCAGGCCGTCATCACCGCCGCTCAGGTATTTAACGGCGATACTGGAGACAACACGGATGGCGCCTTCGCATTTCGATCCCCGACTGATGAAGAATGGGATATTTTGTCCAATGCCTGGAATCAGGGTTCATCGCAGATACCTGAGAATTCGGGTTTCACCGACGAGGACTTTCCTGGGCTATCACCTATTCAGATTTTAATTCATCCGGACGTATGGACCTACGATGATGGGCAGCCCTCCTTCGTCTTCGCGCGTGAGAGGCTTGACGGTGAGTTCGCTATAGAAAATACTCCGTAGATATGATCCGAAAGTCAGCAATCATCATTTCATCCTTAGTGTTAGTATGCATATTCACCCAAGGTGCATATGCATCCAAGTCCTGGATGATTCAGGACGAAGGTGCAGATCCCGGAAGGGTGAAGGAACTCCGGGCTATCGTTGAAAAATGCACCGATGGTATCAAAAAATACATACCTGAGAAGCCTAAACACCTTACGATATACGCATATGGATCGAGAGCCGAGTTCGTTCAAGGCCTAAAGAGGGAATTTGGATATCCTGATAAATGGGCCAATTTTTTCAAGAAAAGTGGCGCTCCAAGACCTCAAAAAGGGAAGATGCTCGTTCCTGGGGATCAGGAGTCGGTCAGCGTCTGTCATGAAATCGTTCATCACGTGGTTGAGGGTGTCTCTTCTAAGGAGGCCCAGCTAAACGCCATGTGGTTCGATGAGGGAACAGCCTCGTATATCTCCGATATGATTTATTTGCCGAAAAGAGTCGAGGGAGCAGGACGGTGGCTGAAAAAACAGGGGTCTCAAAAATTCATCCCAACATCAGAACTTCAAACCCACGATCAATGGATGAAAAATATGAACGACGGGAGCATAATATACACGGAATCAAAGGTTCTCTTAGATTTCTTCTTTAAGAAATATGCTATAAGAAAATTCAGAAGGCTTCTTAAGTTGATGAAAAAAAAGCCGTTCGATCAGGCCTTTAAGCAGATCACTGGAATATCCAGCATGCAGTTTTATAATGAGTGGCTTGAGACGATGAAGTGAGGTTTCCGTTATCTTCTCTCAGTAGCCTCTACAGATGGGATCTCTTCGGGAAGACCTAAATCCTCACCAACACTTCGAATGACCTCTACACCTAATGGTAGCTCCGCTTTACGAATGAAGCCTTCGAATAGCGCGTTATCGCAGATGACGTTTACAAGTCTGGGGTTCCCGAGGGAGAGATTGTAAATCTCCTCGTACGCATCGGCCGAAAAAATCTGATGTTCGGCGCCGGCATGTTTCAGACGGAAATTTATATAGTCGAAGAGAATTTCAGTTGAAAAATTCTTCAATTTATATCGAACCGCAATTCTCTGTTTCAATGCGGCATCGTAGTTGAGACACGTATCGAGCTCGGGCATGCCGAACATGACAAAGGAGATGAGTTTCGCATCCGGCAACTCCAAATTGAGAAGTCCCCTCACCTCTTCAAGCGTCTCCTTCTGACGAAGCATGTGAGCTTCATCGATTAAGATGACGGCCCTTCTGCCCTCTTCAGATATTTGAACCAACCTCTCGTACAGTTTACCTATCAGATCGATCTTCTTGGAATCCTCGGTATTTATACCGAACTGCGATGCGATACGCTTCACCAGCCATTCACTTGAAACATCGGCGTGCAATACGACAAGCAGCGAGACCTCATATTTCTCATCCGGAAGGCTCTCCAAAAGTCTTCTCGCGAGTAAAGTTTTTCCGGTGCCAATCTCACCTACAAGGACCGCAAGTCCCATCATACCATCGACCGCACGGACTAGACGGAGCATCGCCTGATCGTGCTGCTCGTTGTGATAATAGAAATTCGTGAGCGGCATTATCGAAAAGGGCTCTTCCTTCAGATTGTAGTATGCTAGATGGTCCATTTAACTCTATAAGTGTCTACGTTTTTAAGTGTCTATGTGTATGGATGTCTAAGTTAATAAACACTAGCAACCTGAATATTTAAAAACCTAGACACCTATCAACTTAGACACCTAAACACTCAAACAAAAGATATCTTCTTTTTCTTCTTCACCTTCGGTTTATCCTCGACTGCCTTCTCATTTTCAACCTTGGGTGGTTCCCTCTTCAAGTCATCCAATTTGGGTAAGGGTTTTGGTTCTATAGCAGGCGCCTTCACCTCCCTCTTAGGAGGTTCAATTCCCAACTCATTATATATCGCCTTAAGCCTATCCTCCAAACCCTCATTGCTACCGATGGCCTCCATTATAGACTCATACATGTCCTTCGCCTTAACGAACTCCGTCATAGATTCTTCGGATAGACCCATCTTCTTGTACGCATTTCCCAAATCGAAGGAGGCCTCAGCGCTCTTTAAGTCCTTTGAAATCGTATCCTCATCTATGGGCCCCTCTTCTTCGACAGGATCTTCGACCTCTTCATCCTTTACGACCTCTTTGGCCTCAGCCTTAACCTCCGGAGGCAACTCCTTATCCTCGCCCTCGGGTATTCCCCTCTCCTCCCTATCCTTCTTGAGCTCCTTCTCGAGCTCCTCCTTCTCGAGCTCCTCACGTTGTTTTTGAGCCCTTTCGATAAGACCCTTGAGTGCGCCGGGCCTCAACTCCTCGACCGGGCCCTCAATCCTATCCTCCTCGTCGGGAAGGATGACTAGAACCTGTTGATAGGCATCCAGAGCTTCATCGATTTCATCCAGCTCCTTATGGAGCTCAGCCAACGCTATGTATTTCGCACGAGCGGTCTCGTTTTGGTTTTGGGAGACGTAGATATCGGCCATGAGGCGAAGCATCTTCGGATCCGTATCGACCACCTCCCCTCCAGCCTCAAGCCAACGAATCATCTTCTTCTTATCATTCAATTCGGAGTAGATCTCTATGAGCCTCTTCAACAGATCATGACGCTCAGGCCTGTGTGAGAGGATCTTCTCGTGGATATCCGCGAGCTTCGTCTTGTCGCCATTCTTCTTTTCGAGCTGCCTTGCGAACTCCTCATACTGATCGATAGCTTCATCGACCCTACCTTCACGCTGATAGAGTTCGGCCAATCGGATTCTTGCTGTCCCATCCTCAGGAACGAGACCGACGATCTTCGCCCTGATTTCCAGGGCCCTTTCGGCCATTCCCTTGGAATCCAGGGCACTCGCTAAAATCCCGTATTGCCTCACCGCATCGGTGGTGAGCCCCATCCTTTCATATAGACTCGCCAGATGCTCGTTTATCTCGATGAGCGATGGATTCAATCGAAGTATGTTCTTATTGACGGTAACCGCCTTCAGAAAGAAACCCTCATCCTCATATGCAGAGGAGACCTCCTTGTAGAGCTTGATAGCCTCCCCAACGTGTTTTCTTTTCGTGTAGAGTTCCGCGACCCTGAGCTTCACACGAAGATCCGATGGGTCGGCAAGGAGAATCTTCTCATACTCCCTTATGGCCTTATCAATCCTTCCTTCATCGATGAAGGCCTTCGCAAGCTCGAGAATCTTTTCTTTGTTGAGGATATTCATATCAGTTAATACTGCTCATGGCTGAACAGTTGAAGGTTCAAGCGGGCGGTGACCGCTTTCACTGCCAACTTCGCTGAGATTAAACTCGCCAAATTATGGATGGTCGACCTTCGATAGATATTCAAGCCCCCTTTTTGCATCGACGTTTTTCACGAGGCGTTCAAACTCAATGTGTGCTCTTT
>CAYWIG010000071.1:0-7365 GCA_964458295.1 uncultured Myxococcales bacterium | reverse complement strand
ACCATCTCACACATTCCGCACTGACTGCATAGAAATGCAGATGTTACATGATCAGTCGGCTCCTTCATCTGGTAGTTCACCGTACGCATCGTCATGTGAGGATAGAGTTCATGTCCCAGGAGGTTTCTTGGACATACATCACTACATCTGAAACATTGACAGCACGCCGCCCGTGAAAGTGTCATCTCCTGCCTAATCGTCCGCTTCTTCGTCCTGACGATCAAGTGGTCCGGTGGCAAAACCAGAACGCCCGATGTCGTCTTCGCGATACCCTCGTTCATGTCGTCCACGATCTTACCCATCATCGGCCCACCATCTATAATAACAACCTCATCGCATGTAAGCCCTCCTGCGAGATTTATCAGTTCCCTATATGGAGCTCCTATAGGAACCGTTACGACACCAGGTGATTCTACCTCACCCGTAACCGTAACCGCCCTATATGTTACCGGCTCACCATGGATAGCCTTTGCGACCTGCATAAGCGTTATGACATTGTCCACGACTACACCCACATCGAGCGGAATCCCTCCCTCTGGAATCAACCTCTTCGTAACATCGTATACGAGGAGAAATTCGTCTCCCGCTGGATAGTAGTTATCCATCAGAAAGAGTTCGATCGAGCCATCAATCGGCAGAGCGCCTTTCAAACTATCGATCACATCGTTATAGTGGCCCTTCACTGCGATGATTCCCTTCGTAGCACCGGTCGCCCTCATAGCGATGGCAAGACCATCGATCAGAAGATCGGGTCTAGCCTTCATCATCGTCTTATCCGTTGCCAAAAGGGGTTCACATTCCGACCCATTCGCTATGACCGTATCGACTTTGGCGCCAAACTTTACATGAGTTGGAAAGCCACCTCCGCCGGCACCTACCACGCCCGCCCTTTTTATGGCAGCGACAATATTTTTTTGGTTATCTGCTTTCATTTCTCTCTTATCCAGGCGTCAAACACTGAAACATGAATCATGACGCATGAAACATGATTAAATCTTTATTAACAATTTTATCCTGCTTCCTGTTTCTTGCTTCCTGCTTCCATCTATGAGGATTACGTTATCCTGAAGTACCCAGCCAATGTACACCTTCTTGATCTGGTGAAATGCCTAGCCGTCGTCACCCCCTCACCCGTCGGTGAAGCGATCGTAAATGACGCCGGACCTTCGCCGCCATATCCCAAACCGGCGTACGAAGGCGCATTCTTAACGAAAATGGATGTGTTCGATTTTATCGCCATCCTGTGAAGATTCTCGACGTTCTTCGAATGCATCACCGAGGTATGAAAACATCCATCCTCAAGTCGATAGGCCATTTCAATCGCCTCATCGACATTCTTCGCCCTTACAAAGCCGATGACCGGCAGAAGGAGTTCTAACTTTGCAAATGGATGATCCGGCGGTACATCCGCAAAGGCGAGCCTCTTCGATTCATCGACGTTTATTCCAGCTTCCTTGAGAATTAGGTGGGCGTTTTTACCGACCCAATTCTTATTCGGCCCCTTGCCACCAGGATCCACGATCACCTGTGCCACTTTATTCGCCTGCCAACCATTGAGTTCAACCGCACCGTGCGAAACCATCGACTCCTTCAACTTTTTTGCAATGCTATCGACTGCGACGACCTCTTTCTCAACGACACATATAATGTTGTTATCGAAACTCGCACCGGAAACTATGTCCCGTCCAGCCTTATCGAGATCTGCTGTCTCGTCCACGACCACGGGTGGATTCCCAGGTCCGGCTGCAACCACGCGCTTTCCAGAATTCATCGCAACCCTGACCACAGCGGGACCTCCAGTTACGACCAAAAGGCCGATCCCTGGATGCTTCATAAGCTTCTGTCCGGTTTCGATGGTCGGTTCAGCGATCGTTATGATCAAATTCGGCGGGCCACCCTCCGACATGATGGCGCGATTCATCAGATCGACGGTATACATCGCAGTTTTCTTCGCACCCGGATGCGGATTGAAAACAACCGTATTTCCACCCGCTATCATTCCGATGCCGTTGCAGATCAACGTTTCAGTAGCATTCGTGACAGGTGTGATAGCTGCGATCACACCGAACGGAGCACGCTCGAGCAGTGTAAAACCATCATCTCCAGTAAATGCGTGTGGCTCAAGATCCTCGTAACCGGGAGTCTTCTCAGCTGCCAACGTATTCTTCTGAATCTTATCCTCATATCGTCCGTAGCCGGTTTCATCCACTGCTAATCTGGAAAGTTCATGCACCCTTTCGAGGCAGGATTTTCTGATCGCAGCGATAATCCTCTTCCTCTTGGCGATACTTATGGATTTGTATTCCTGAAAGGCAACCGCTGACGCATTTATCGCCTCCTCCATATCCGTAAAGCAACCTACGGCCTCACCGACATCGGGAATGACAACGGTTGAATTCATCGTTTTTGGAGAGGTTATATTCGGCGCCTTGATTTTAGTTTGTGGTTTTTTGACGCCGCTCTTTGCATCTTTGCCAGCCAATTTAGAGACCACGCTCTCAACGATAGAATTCAACTGCTCCTCGTTAACTTGCATGAGAAACCTCCTATTACTTTCACATTGCTAACGACGTCCTCCGGTCGTGGTTGCCTGCCCGCCAGCGCCTGAGGCGCAGCCGATGGCGGGCAGGCAACCTCAACCGTCAGACAAAATTTTCTCGTCAGCATTGATCGATCACTTGACCTTCACGTATCGCTGTTCTCCACCTATTTCCAAAGTGTCGACTATAGCCATGATAATCGCGTCAACCGGTTTATCCTTTGAAACCCACGTCTGTCTTGCCGAGCTTCCTTTTGCGACTAGAACTATTTCGCCGGCTCCGGCTCCTACAGAATCAACAGCGATAACGAAGTTGTTGAGTGGTTTCCCCTCCAGATCGACACTCTTGACGATCTGAAACTTCAACCCATCAAGCTTCTCGTCCTTCTTGGTCGAAACGACCGTACCTATGACGATGCCAATATCCATTGACTTCCCTCATGTGGACATACAAATGCCCGAATTTTTATTTAGCGATGAATGAAATTGCCGATCCTCAGGCAACCTTACTCTTCTTCTTCATTGCATCCTGACGTCCAAGAGGAAGAGCGACATCGACATTATCATGCGGCCTCGGGATGATATGTATGGACCCATCTCGCCAACCTTCTCGGCCCCTCTTGCACCAGCTTCCACGGCAGCCTTAACTGCAGCAACATCGCCTCTTACGATCGTCGTAACGTAGCCGCCACCGATCTTCTCGAAGCCAATGAGTACGACCTTCGCCGCTTTGACTGCTGCATCGGATGCTTCCACCATCGCAGCAAAACCCTTTGTCTCGATCATTCCTAGTGCTTCCGCCATTTTCTCCTCCTTTAAATATTAGATGAGTATTTTTCCTATTAGAGAACAGATCTCGTACCGTCTTATTTAACGTACCGTCAAGTAAAAATAGGGTTCCTTTTCAATGACATCGATGAATATGGTAAATAAGGATAGATAATGGTAAATAATAGTAATAAGAACCTTGCGATATCATTTGACAATAACAATTAACATGGAATATGGTGGTATTTGATAGTAATACTAGGGAGGCTAATAAATGGTTAAAGCGTTCGATGAGGTACTGACGACCACCGAGGCCATGAAGTATCTGAAGGTCTCCAGGAAGACCCTTTTAAAGCTCGTTCACAAGGGAATGATTCCAGCCAGGAAGGTTGGAAAGGATTTCCGCTACCTCAAATCCCAACTCAACTATTTTCTAAAAGGGCCCAGCGAAGAGAACTATTTCAAGGTCTGATCGAAAGCACCGTTCAAAGCAGCTTGCTCTTACCTATCTCCTCCAGCACACCCTGCAACAGTTGAACTGCCTTCGGGGCTAATGCATTCATAGCATCCAGGACCTCCTCGTGCGTCATCTCGCCGTCATGAAGATCCGCCGCAGGATTAGCTATGCATGAATAGGTAAGCACCTTCATGCCTAGAAAATTTGCTGCAATCACCGAGGGAACGGTCGACATGCCGACGGCATCCGCACCCATATCGCGAAGCGCTGACACCTCAGCCTTCGTCTCATAGCTGGGCCCAGGGGTAGCCGCATAAACCCCCTCCTTCAGATCGAGACCGATTCTATCGGAAATTTTTCTTGATAACTGTTGAAGTTCAGGATCGTAGGCATTCGTAAGGCTCGTAAACTGTTCCGTCTTCCTCTGTACAGCGATTCCCCGCAGAGGATTCATGCCCATCGAATTGATATGATCGGTCACCATCATCACATCGCCAGGTTTGAACGCTTTATTCACACCCCCAACGGCGTTTGTCGTTATAAGGAGTTTCGCCCCGAGCTTTGACAGAACGAAATATGGGAATACGATGACATGGGGCGCATGCCCCTCATAGTAATGGAACCTCCCCTGCATCACGACGATCTCCTGGCCTGCATACTTGCCAAAGATAAGTTTTCCAGCATGCCCCTCTGCCTTGGGCGCGGGAAAGTTTGGAATATCTTTATACGAAATTTCGGTCTTTCCCTCTATGTCATCCACGAAGGAATCGAGACCGCCGGAGAGAACGATAACTACCTCTGGCTTCCTACCAACTTTTCCACCAATCCAACCTGCACTCTCATCCACGGCAGCAAAGAAATTTTCAAAATCCATTTTCCCTCCAGATATTTACCGATGATCGAATTACATTTTAGAGATTTACAATTGCTATTCCAGATGAAGTCCCAATCCTCGCAGCACCCGCATCTATCATCATGAGGGCCGCATCGCGGGTTTTAATTCCACCGCTAGCCTCGATTTTACATCTATCACCCACTGCCCGCTTGATAATTTCCACAGCCTCGACCGTGGCTCCACCATCAGCAAATCCCGTCGATGTCTTTATATATGTAGCACCCGAATCCGCTGCCATCGTGGAGGCCTCAGCAATCTCCCTATCGGTGAGAAGGCATGTCTCGAGGATGACCTTCACTGACTTCGTACTAGCCGCCTTGACCACCTCAGAAATATCCTCCCTCACCTGATCGAACTTTCCGGCCTTGAAGAGGCCGATCGGCATAACCATGCCTATCTCGGTCGCTCCGTTCTCGACAGCATTTGAAGTTTCCAGAGCCTTCGCGCTCGTCGTGCTGGCACCGAGCGGAAAACCAACAACCGTAGCTATTGCAGTTCCGCTTCCTCGTAGGAGCATTGCTGCCTGCTCGACAAATATTGGATTGACGCAGATAGCAGCAAATTTATTCCTCTTGGCCTCGTCACAGAGTTTTTCGATATCCGCCGGTTTGGCATCGGGTTTTAGCAGGGTATGATCAATATATGTGTTTAATTCCATATTTACCCCCTTTGTAGTCCGGTGGGCACGATATTTGAAATACAGCCTCTTGGCAACCAAAACTGGAACCGTAGGGTGCCGGAACTCTCCTATTGACCGATAAACCTGGCTCCCTTATTATCTCTCGCCATTCAGACCACGAATTCGACAGGAGATAACTATGAACATGCCTGAGATGGAGAAGGAGCTTGATTTTCCAATCAACCAAGAGCTGGTGGAATCTGCGACCCAATCGATGGAGGAGTGGCGTATCGTCAAGGATAGGCTCCAGAAAATAGATGAACACAAGGATGGGGTCTCCGACAAGGTATATGAACGCGTCAGAAAGGACTACGAGGCCCGCCTAAGTGAAGCTACCGACAAGCTTCTCAGCAAGAAGGCCGAGGTCGACAACGAGCTTACAACCCTTCAAAAGACCAGGAAGAGCATCGAGAGTCAGCTAACTGAGCATCGGAACAAGCTTGAGGAGATAAACTTCAGAAATACCCTAGGCGAATTCACCGAGAGCGAGTTCGCAGAATGTTCCAAGGTCGAACAGGAGAAGATCAGCAAATTTGAGACAGTCGTAAACGCGGTCGATAACAACATCAGCCGATATGAATCAATATTCGAGGGCGAGAAGGACCTCTTCGCAGAGCAGGAAGCCCCTGCCCCCGAGGAGGATATATCGGAAGTCGCTGACAGCGCTGAATTTACGCCGGCACCACACGAAGCTCAGCCCGTAACTGATGATACGAAATATGTGTCTGACAACGAAGAGGCTGACTATTTCTCATCCCCCACTTCGAAGGAAGAGCCTCCAGAAGAGCCTCCAAGTGAAAACACCTCATCGGATGTGAGCATCCCTGTTGAGCAGGAGGACAGCAACACCAAGAAGGCCGCGATAGATACCAATATTGAAGCGGCATCAGATTTGGGCCCACGCGTTGTTGTGATCGGCGGTGAAAATGCAGGTGCAGCCTACCCCCTTAAGGGAACAATATCACTCGGACGCGCCGAATCTAGCACCATCCCACTCAAGGATGCCAAGTGCAGCAGGCAGCACGCTCAAATACAACAGCATGGCACTGACTACATGATCATCGATTTAAACAGTTCCAATGGAACTTACATCAATGGCGAAAAGATCGAGGAACATGTTCTATCCAACGGCGATGAGATTCTCATCGGCGATACCCTACTCCAGTTTCAGTTGAGTTCGTGAAACAGACGACGGACGACAGACAACAGACAACAGATATTGAAATAGATAAGTGTCCTCTCTGTTCGATGGATCGCTGTGAATCATATCACCTGGACAAACAACGTGAGTATCTTTGTTGCCCTAGATGTAAATTGATTCATGTCCCATCCAAGTTCCACCTTTCACCTAAAATTGAAAAGGATCGCTACGACCATCATAAAAATAACCCCGAAGATCCTGAGTATCGCAAATTTTTGAGTAAGTTAATGGATCCTATACTCGAAAGAATTCCCGCGGATGCCGAAGGGCTGGATTTTGGGTCGGGCCCAGGCCCTACCCTCTCGGTCATGTTTGGAGAACGTGGGTATAGGATGTCGAATTATGATCCAATCTATTCAAATGATAAATCCGTTCTCAACAAGGCTTACGATTTCGTAACATGCTCTGAAACCGTCGAGCATTTCTGTCATCCCAGAAACGACTGGGATCTTCTTTTCAAGCTTGTCAAACCCTGTGGCCACTTGGGAATAATGACTCAAATGTATGATGGTAAGGAGTTCTCAGATTGGCACTATATCAGAGATGATACACATGTATCTTTCTATTCGAGAGAAACCTTTTGGTGGCTCGCGGATCGCTACGACGCGAAATATGAGATGGTGAGTAATTCTGTGGTAATATTTAGAACAATTAAGAATTAAGAATGAAGAATTAAGAATTAAGAATTAAGAGTTGAATTAAGAATTAAGAGTTACACAATATGTTTATCATAATTCTTAACTCTTAATTGTATTCTTAATTCTTAATTGTTAATTCTTAATTGACTAAGCAAGATTTGCGGGCCTTGGAAGAATAGTAATAATAT
>CAYWIG010000070.1:0-7368 GCA_964458295.1 uncultured Myxococcales bacterium | reverse complement strand
CCATATAACATATCGTTTGAAATATCCAAAACCCTGGTCGACAACATCGCAGAGAACGTCAAGGGCCCGGAAGTTCAGCTCAATCAGCAGCCACGAGTACAATCGGTCGATCAGTTGAATTCCAAATTCAGTTTCGATCGCTTTGTGGTGGGAAGTTCGAATCAGTTTGCGCACGCTGCATGTAAGGCGGTCGCGGACCTTCCCGGCGGCCATTATAACCCGCTCTTTCTGTACGGCGGCGTGGGCCTTGGCAAAACGCATCTTTTACATGCCATCGGCCTTCAAGTCTTGCGGAGCAATCCCAACGCAACGCTTCTCTTTATGAGCGCTGAAAAATTCATGAATGAGCTCATCAACTGCCTCAGATATGAGAAGATGCATGAGTTCAGGTCTAAATTTCGCGACAATTGCGACATTCTTCTGATAGATGATGTACAGTTCATAGGTGGAAAGGAGAGAACTCAGGAGGAGTTCTTTCATACATTCAACGCCCTACACGAATCCCAAAGACAGATCGTGGTTACTAGCGACAAGCTTCCTAGGGACATCTCCGGTTTGGAGGAGAGGCTTCGCTCTAGGTTTGAGTGGGGGCTTATCGCCGACATTCAACCACCCGATCTCGAAACCAGAATTGCCATCATCAGAAAGAAAGCCGAAGCCGCAAGCCTCAGATGTCCCGATGATGTAGCGATGTTCCTCGCAAGCTCTATAGTATCCAACGTCAGAGAGCTTGAAGGATCTCTCATCAGAATTAATGCGTTCGCCTCCTTAACCGGTGCAAACATCACCGTGGAGCTCGCCCACGAGGTGCTCGGCAATATCCTACAGGAACGCCAGAGCTCCTGTTCCATCGAATCCATCCAAAAGGTCGTTGCTAACTTCTATAAAATAAATGTGTCGGATTTAAAATCACCTAGGAGAATCAAGAGCTTGTCGTATCCGAGACAGATCGCAATGTACCTATGTAAAAAGCATGTCAGGTCCTCTTTCCCCGAAATAGGAGGTAAGTTTGGTGGGAAGGATCACACGACAGTACTTTATGCATGTAGAAAGATTGAAAATCTCTTAGAGTCGGACTCTAATCTCAGGGGCGATTTGGCTATTCTAGAAAAATCAATTCTCCATTAATATTTTCCACACGCCCTGTGGGTTACTCTGTTGATAGACCTGAATTGTATGTTGACACCTCAAGGGTTCGTGGACTAATTCTCTTTTGGTTGTTAGTAAAGTTCTACAAATGCAGTTTTATTCACAACAACGACTAACAGCATACTTTGTTTTAATTCAACGACATCTTTGACTTTTCAACATACTAACAGGCACTACTACTACTACTAATTATTTATTTATAAAGACTTTAAATAGAAAGACAGGAGCTTTTATGGAGATCAAAATCTTAAGATCGGAAATTTTGAGGGGTTTAGGGTTGGTACAGAGCATCGTTGAAAGGAAGACTACGATGCCCATACTCGCAAACGTTCTTCTCGAAACGAGGGGCAAGACCCTTTCTATAACAGCCACCGATCTGGAGGTTGGGATAAACAGCTCATACAGCGCCGAGGTTATATCGACAGGCAAGGTCGCCGTACACGCGAGGAGCGTATACGATATCATAAAGGAACTTCCTGAGGAGAATGTACATATAAAGGTTTTAGATGGAAATTGGATGGAGATATCCTGCGGAAAGAGTAATTTTAAGATTGTTGGTCTCGCATCCGACGAATTTCCATCACTTCCCACCAAGGGCGAGGGTGAATCGAGACATGTAGAGGGAACCTTCTTGAAGGACATGATAGATAAGACCTCCTTTGCGATGTCCACCGACGAGACGAGATATAACCTCAACGGCGTGTATATAGACGAGAAGGGTGGTGATAAGGGTTCGAAGGTAAAGATGGTAGCGACGGATGGACACAGGCTTTCGATCGTTGAAAGGGAATTCAAGGCTGGCTGGAATTTAAATAAAGGGGTTATAGTTCCTAGGAAGGGCATTATGGAACTTAAGAAGCTCTGCGAAAGCGGCGACGCACAGCTGGAGCTTTGGATGGATGAAAAACACCTTATCGCCTACAGGGACAACGTGACGCTCGTCGTAAGGCTCATAGATGGACAATTTCCTCCATATGAACAGGTGGTGCCTAAGAAGATCAGAAGGGTGGTCTCTATGGCGAAGGACGAGCTCTCAAGGGCACTCAAGAGGGTCTCCGTTCTATCTACAGACAGGACGAGAGGTGTTAAATTTTCATTCTCACCAAAAAACCTCGACATATTCGCCTCAAACCCTGACATGGGTGAGGCGCATGAGGAGATAACGGCTAGGTATAAAGGCGAATCCTTCGATGTTGGATTTAATGCAAAGTACGTTCTGGATGCGCTAGGATCCATAGGGGACGAAGAGGCCGTTTTGCAGTTGGGCGATGAAACCTCCCCATGTGTTATTCAGAGTGAAAAGGACAGCGGGTTTACGCACGTCATAATGCCAATGCGACTCTAGAGTGTACAGTGAGCTGTGTACAGTGAACCGTGATTTTAATTCACAGCACACTGTTCACGGTACACCGTTCACGTTGTTTAAATGTTTCTCAAATCCATTCATCTGAAGAGTTTCAGAAACATCAAAGACCAAAACTTCGATCTAAATCCGAAGTTCAATCTTCTCATAGGTGCAAACGCTCAAGGGAAGACGAACGTCGTTGAGGCTGCATATCTGTTTGCTACCGGAAAATCATTTAGAACATCTGAGTTTCGGGATATGATGATGTGGAACGCAAATTCGACGCATGTCGATTCCGAGACTGAAGGAAGCCTGGGGTATGACAACCTCCGGGTGACATTAAACGATGCAAAAAAGGAGTTTTTTAAGAACGGAAAAAGGATTAGACCCGGGACGACCAAGGGTCTCTGCGCTGTTTTGTTTGCACCTGAAGAGATTTTACTTCTAAGGGGACAGCCAGCTGCCAGGAGAAAGCACATAGACACCCTGATAAGTCAGGTCTTTCCCGTTCATGGGATGCTCACTAAAAAATACTCGAAGATAGTCTTTCAAAGGAACAAGCTATTACAGGACAAGGAGATCGGCAGATCGACAAAGATACAGAATCTAAAGCCTTGGAATCAACAGCTGATAGATGTCGGATCTAAACTCATCTGTGAAAGAACGAGGTGGTTAGATCTTTTGAACACCTTTCTCCCCGACAGATATTTTGCCATCGCCAAAAACGACGGCGAAGCGAAATTCATATATAAACCAGCCCTGGGTGAAGAAGTTTTAAACCTGGACGAGGACAGGGTTAGATCGAAGATGGAAGAGAGACTTCGTGAAAGGGAAGAGGATGAATTAATACGAGGCACAAGCCTTGTAGGACCACACAGGGATGATGTAAGGGCTGTGGTAGGTAATAGGGAGATGAAGGTTTATGGTTCTCAAGGACAACATAGAACCTTTACGTTAGCACTTAAAATATCAGAGATGGACTTTATCAAGGCGGAGACGGGGGAGACCCCCGTTCTGATACTGGACGATGTCGCGAGTGAGTTGGACGAAAATAGGAATAAATTCCTTTTCGAATACTTGAGAGGCATCGATGGACAGGTCTTTATAACCGCAACCGACGATAAGGATGTAAGGCTTCTGCCGGGACAGGATCTTTCCGTTTTTGGCGTGAAATCGGGCGAGATCGAACCCCGCAAACCCAGCAATATCAACGCCTGTGCTGATCTTTCCTCCTGAATAACGCTTTACTTAAAAATACCCCTGTGTTAATTCTGTTCAGCTAAAATTACATAAAATTCTACTTATAGAGGTATAAAAGATGGCAAAGAAGGCCCCCAAAAAGAAGGTAAGTGCAGAGAAATCCAAGACGGCGAAGACGAAAGATGCGCCAGCTAAAAAAGCATCTAAACCGAAAAAGGGCGAATCATTACCGATAAAGAAGGGACATTCCTACGACGCTTCAAAGATCAAGGTCTTAGAGGGTTTGGAGGCAGTTAGGCGTAGGCCTGCGATGTATATCGGATCGACCAATATAAACGGACTTCATCAGCTAACATATGAGGTTGTTGATAACTCGGTGGATGAGTCGCTCGCAGGTTTCTGTAGCCAGGTCGATGTGACGATTCATTTGGATGGATCGATGACCGTCGAGGATAATGGACGCGGAATTCCGGTCGATAAACACGAGACCGAGGGAGTATCGGCCGCCGAAGTCGTCATGACTAAACTTCATGCCGGAGGAAAGTTTGAAAACTCCGCGTATAAAGTTTCCGGTGGACTTCACGGCGTTGGCGTCTCCTGTGTGAATGCGCTTTCACAATGGTTAAAATTGGAGATCAGGAGGGATGGGAAGGTCTATTCTCAGAGCTATAAACGAGGCGTTCCTGATGAACCTCTCAAGGTTACCGGCAAGAGCGACAGGACCGGCACGAAGGTCGTATGGAAATCGGACGAGGAGATCTTCGATGTGTCGGATCCTTCATTCGATACGTTGTCACAAAGGCTCAGGGAACTTTCGTTTTTAAATAAGGGTCTTAAAATTACGATTACGGATGAGCGTGCCAAGGACAAGAGGCATGAGTTTCAGTACGACGGTGGCATCAAGAGCTTTGTGGAATTTTTAAACAAGAAGAAGGATCCGGTTCACAAGGAGGTCATTTATTTTGAAACGACGAGGGATAATGCAATAGTTGAAGTGGCGATGCAGTGGAATGAGGGTTATCAGGAGAATATCTTTTCTTTCGCGAACAACATCAACACGCGCGACGGAGGAACCCACCTATCCGGTTTTAAATCCGCACTTACGAGGACGCTCAATCAACACGCAGCAAAGGGAGACAAACTTAAGAAACTTAAAAAGGCACCCGATGGTGAGGATATAAGGGAAGGCCTCTGTGCGGTCGTTTCTGTAAAACTTCCCAATCCGCAGTTTGAAGGACAGACGAAGGGAAAGCTCGGCAACTCCGAGATGGAGGGCATAGTAAAACAGGCGGTAAACGATCGTCTCGGCGAGTTTTTAGAGAGAAATGGAACCGTCGGCAACAAGATCATAGGCAAGGCGGTGGAGGCAGCTAGAGCTAGAGAAGCCGCAAGACAGGCGAGAAATTTAGTGAGAAGGAAGAGCGCGCTCGAAGCGGGCACGCTCCCAGGAAAACTAGCGGATTGTCAGGAGAAGGATGCCGCCGTCTCAGAATTGTACATAGTCGAGGGCGACAGTGCAGGTGGAAGCGCAAAGCAGGGACGAGACAGGCGTTTTCAGGCGATACTTCCACTGAAGGGAAAAATTTTAAATGTCGAGAAGGCGCGCTTCGATAAGATGCTCTCATCCGATGAAATAAGAACGATTATCACGGCGCTCGGCACGGGGGTTGGCGAACGCGATTTTAATATAGAAAAAATTCGCTATCACAGGGTCATACTCCTTGCCGATGCCGATGTAGATGGTGCGCATATAAGAACGCTTCTGCTCACATTCTTCTATAGGCAGATGCCTCAGGTTATCGAGAACGGCTATCTGTATATCGGGCAACCTCCGCTCTATAGGGTTAAGAAGGGCAAGAATATCAAGTATCTCAAAAACGACGCCTCTCTAAACGATTATCTAATAGAGCTAGGTACTGAAGGCGCGAAACTTCAACCGAAGGGATCCAACAAACCAATATCAGGAAAACCCCTGGAAAAGATTACGAAGCAGCTCATCAAATACAGCAACATATTGGAACTCATGGGAAGGAGGTGCGACCCGCGCATCATCGACAGCATCGTGACGGCAAGCATCGTGACACCAAAAATTTTGGCAGGGCCCGCAAAGAAGATCGATGCGGAGCTCGATGCAATTGCAGACTATATTGGAAAGAGATATCCTGGACTCTCGGACTTTCACGTGGAGCTCGTCGACGATCCTGAACATGAGGCGAAGAAGATAGAATACACGACGACGCTAGGCGGCTTTGAATTGAAGACAGTGATAGACAAGGATCTATTGGAAAATCCGGAGCTCATAGAGCTTAAAAAATTATATGAAAGCATCTCCGGGCTTGGAAAGGCCCCATACAAAGTTACGATGGAGGGGGATACGAGCTCCTTCGAAACCCTTCACCAGGTCAAGGAGTTCATCCTCAGCGAGGGCAAGAAGGGACAGGACATTCAAAGATACAAAGGTCTTGGAGAGATGAATCCCGACCAACTCTGGGAGACCACCCTCGATCCAGACAGAAGGACCCTGCTTCAGGTGAAGGTCGACGATGCGGTGGAGGCCGATGACATCTTTACAATCCTCATGGGTGACCAGGTTGAACCACGACGTGAATTTATCGAAAAGAATGCGTTGAATGTCAGAAATTTGGATATATAGGATTTAGGTTAAGGCTGAGGTTTAGGATGAGAATTCGAAGTAATTCGAAAGAAACACTCCTGCAAGGTGCGACGTAAGTCGTTCCTTGGAGGTGTGTTTCGACCGGCTACACACCTCCTACGTACGGGGTTTTCTAACATACAAAAAAGGGCTCCATTTGGAGCCCCTTTTGATTTGTATTAACTCTTCGATTAAGCGACCTTCAGACTCTTCAAAAATCCCTGGAACGGCTTGTAGTAGTCGTTGAAACGCTCATCCGGGAAGCTTGCCGTCATATTGATTGCCAATGTATCCTTGAGAAGCGTTACCTGAATCTGCTTCACCTTCTGGCCCGGCTTGATGTTCGGTGCCGGCTGATTTGGGTTTTGCTGCTGCATCATCTCAGCCATAGCTGAGACATCCCAGCTGCAGATCATCATCTTGCCGCGCATGCCGGATATCGCGATATCCTTCTCGTCGGAGATCTTGAGGTCCTTAATTCCGCGCTTTTGAATCGACTCCTTTATACGCCCAAAATATTGGCCAAGCTCGATCTTCTTTGGAAGGTATTCCTTCGTAAGTATGATATTCGGCTTTACGTTCGGATCGTCCGATGGGAGCGTGAGCGTCAGCATCCCCTGTGCGTTCCAATCCTCCGGAATCTCTGCGGAAAGTTCCGCCATTTCAACTTTTGACATATCTTCCTCCTATATATTGACTAAATACACTAACATGAGGGAAACTGGGGGGCAAGCATAAATGAACTTCAATTATTACAGGTGGTTATGGAAAAGACATTTACGGTAAAACATGGTGAGTCCGGTGAGCGGCTCGACAAGTGGCTCTGCAAGAAACTTCCGAAGCATTCGAGGAAGCAGATCAAGTCGTTGCTCGACGATGGTCGCGTGATGATCAACAGAAGGCGCGTTCTGATCGCCGGCTGGGAACTCGAGGAGGATGACAGCGTTGATGTAAAAATTCCTCCGAATTTTCGGGAGAGCGTGAGGGAGACGCCCGCCGAGAAACCAGAGGTTTTGCCGAG
>CAYWIG010000069.1:0-7375 GCA_964458295.1 uncultured Myxococcales bacterium | reverse complement strand
AAAACTTAAAGGGGCGAGAAAACTTAATCTAAATTTCTATTCTTTCTATATTCTTGCAAGATAGCGCTATTTCTAGTATAAGAAGAATATGAAGACAGTTCAAATAAATGTCAGACTTGATCCGGAGTGGCGTGATGAGCTGGAGAGGTACGCCAAGATGGCGAGGATGCGCTATGGGGAAGCCTATTCGGTTCAGGATATAATCAGACAGGCACTCGTAATAGCTCGGCAGGAGCTTCTTCAGAGATGCCGCCCGATGGGTACAGGCTACAAAGCCTGCTGATACCAAGATACCAGGGCAGTTCTATTAGTGTTTGAACATGCCCCTCCTTGATACTGGTTGTCCGCATATCTCCCCCCTTATTAACGTATCTATCATGTTGATAGTATTACGTTATTGCGAATATATCGAAAAAATGATTTTAAAAATATACACAGGAATAGCCCTAATTAGGGCCATTTTGCATTGATACCAGCCTTTATTTTGCAGTAATCGTTTAATCCTTCAGGTTTCATAGCCCATAAAAACGTATCAAGAATATACTTGAGATTATTTTCCCTAACTTCCCGGAAAGTCATATTATATGCCGCTTTCCCATGTCCAAGTAAATTGATAATAGTATAATATTCTCTAGACTCCAGCGGTGTATTCCACTACACGAATTCCTCAAAAGGAGGCAGGCTATGAAGAAATTGTTAGCGGTGTTTGCAGTAGTAACGATGTCATTCGTTGCGTGTGGTGGTGGCGGAGGAGGAGGTGGTGATAGTGATGACGGAAGTGCTGCTGGTGGAGACGCTAGTGGTTCAGCGAGTGAAGATGCTGGAAGTTCTCTTTCTGCTGAAAATGCGGAAGCGACAACGGCTGCGCTTTCTGTTGCTGCTGTAGGAGTAACGCAGGCAATAAACAGTGCTACACCTGCCGCTATGACAATTACAAAGGAAGCTTTAGAAACGCTCAAGGATACCGGTAGTTTTTCAGGTACAGCGATTGGGAGCGGTGGCGGTAGCTGTGAGTTAACGGGTAGCGGTGCTTCTGAATTGGAATCAGACCCGATGACCTTTTCCGTTTCAGGTACGATGGTGTGTGATTCTTATGCAACCACAGCATCTACTTCATCAGGTGAAGTAGATATATCCTTGGACGGCACAATTTCAACTTCAATGTCTGGGTCAATAAGTCAAAACTACTCTTCTGTTGAGATGAGTTTTACTATGAACTGGTCTGATCTAGTAGTAACTGTTGGTGATGAATCCTTTAGCGCCGTTGCTGGTGATTACACATTGTCCTTAACAGGGGATAATGGTGATTTTAGTTTGGTAGAAACAGGTACAATCGGGGGTCAGACAGTATCCCGTACCTACAGTTACACTTACGCTCCTTCGTATGATATGGTTTCATTCTATGATAATTTCAATGATGGTAATTACCTCTATGTAGATACAAGAAATTACCTTGGAGCATATACGGCAGTTGATCCCGCATTGAATACCTGTCCTGTTAATACGACAGCTTATATCAACACAATGAGTAGTAGCTCTCTTTATTTCAATGCTAGAGGGGTTGATGAGTCTGCATCAGGAGAACTTTCTTCTGTTGCCGATATGTATTTTTACATAGGTTATGCAGATACATTCTATTGCACATTTGGTGTTTCTTCGGCAAATATCATCGACTTGACATACGATTTCTTTACGTCGATTTGTTATGATAACAGCGATGTTAGGCTTTGTAGTGCTGGATGGTCAAAACTTTCTCGTTATGATGCTACAGATGCCCCTATCAAGGATGTCGATGCTGTTGACGAAAAGGTTGTGGAAGCGCTCCATAATGCTCTTGATAGTTTGGAAGAGTGTAATGAGATCGAATAAGAAGTAATTGCGTAATATCATTACAAAAGAGCCTTCAGTTTTTATAGAGCTGAAGGCTCTTTTATTGATTTAGAGATATATAAGGGTAATACTAGTTATATAAGATGTTATGGGTTCTTGGCCCACATTCTACTATACAGTTTCTTCAAAAGGAGGCGTGAATGAGTAAGTATGTAGCTGCTATTTTATCTTTGGTTATGTTTCTGACCAGCGTACCGGTGTGGGCAATAAAGGCTGAGTGTCTCAATACTAAAGGTAAATTCAGTAAATGTGAGGTTGGCATTAGTAAGGGTATTCTTGATGTGGATTTTAAAAGCAAGAAGTGGAATGATTTAGATGTAAAAATCCCAGGAGATAAAATTACAGCACTATCAAGTGGCGAGTACGCGAGAAGGCGTGTAGCTGAAAGCGTCGGGTCTGCCGTTTTGTTGGGGCCACTCTTTCTTTTTATGCTGTTCAGTAAGAAAAAACGAGATAACTATGGCGTTGAGTATGTTGGTGAAAATGGAATTAAGGATGCCGTGATGATTCAAGTTAAGAAAAAATATAGTCACGCCTTAGCAACGCAGTTAAGAACAATTAGTGGACAGGTAATTATGGCAGATCCGGTTGAAGATGCTAAGAAGGATAAAAAAGATAAAGATGGTAAGAAAAAATAGGTGCTAAATTTCGTAGAAATTCTCCACAGTGACAGGGTTTCTCAAATGGTCGCGTCGGATGGCCGAGCCACCCCCTCCTCACCTAGGCCCTATTTATAGCGGTTTTCTCAGTTTACCAAAACCCCTTGAATTCCACTCCGAAAAGACTAATGATTTCGATACTTGATTTTAAGATTTGGACACTTACCAAAACAGTTGTTTTGGTGAAGGTCATTTTTTGTTCAACGGAGACATTATGAATATTTGGTTGGAGATTGGAAGAGCGTTCGTTTACTCAGGAATAGCCGGCACTGCAGCATATTTTCTTACAAAGCGCTTTATTGATCACCGGTTTAAGAGGGCCTTAAACGAGCACAAACAAGAACTTGATCAGAAAACTGAGCTGTTAAAGCACGACCTTCAAAAGGATGCAATGAATGCCCAGATAGCTATTAGTGAGAAACATAAGATATATGCAGAGCTATTTCGCTTGATCAGTGTTGCAGATGGAGCAGTGTTTAATTTGTTTGGTATTAGACGAGAACCTACATATGAGGAATATAGCGAGGGGGATTTCACAAAGTTGTTTGAGGAATGGAATGTTCCCCTAGGTAAAGCCTCAGACCTTATCAACTTGTATCGAGCTGATCGAGATAAGGCTATTGATGAATGGAAAGAATACAGAAGGATACTTGAAAGAGCAGAGGCACGGTTAGCAATCACAGAGGCACGCAATTACCTTTTTGTGAACGAGATATATATGGATGATGACATTGCTGAGCTTGCCCATGAGATTGTAACGCTCATCGCCCAATACTTATTACATGCCGAGCTAAATGAAGATCATCGAGATCCTCACTTAGCAAAGGAGTTAGAGAATAATCGGGAGCGAAAGAAGCAAGTTGGCAGCCTGCTACCGAAGTTAAAAACTAGTATAAAGAAAAAATTGTTAGGAAGTTAGTTTTAGCATCCCTGACACTTCCAAGTTCTTTGCAAGCCTGTATGCAGTCGTTGTGGGTATGCCTAACCGTTTTGCCGCTGCATTGATACTTTGCCCCCGCGAAAGGAGTTCTTTTAGTTTTTCCGGATCAGCTTTCATACCTGGCCTGCCTAGTTTCTTCCCCCGTTTCTTAGCTGCTTCAAGCCCACTTTTAACACGCTCCACAATAAGGGATCGTTCGAGTTCGGCAATAGCACCGACGATTGTGAACATTGCCTTACCCATTGGTGACGAGGTATCGATATTCTCTGAATAGGAAATGAAGTCTATTCCGAGGGACTTAAACTCCTCCAGCGCAGTTATCAGATGTTTTGTGGATCTGGCAAAGCGGTCGAATTTCCACACCAATACAGTATCGAACTTTCGCTTCCTAGCATCATCCATCATGGCATTGAGGGCTGGCCTGCTATCCTTGGATCCGGAGATGCCCTCATCGACGTATTCTTTATGTATTTTTAGGCTACGTGCATCACAGTATTCTCTGAGTGCCTGAAGCTGCATGTCGGGCGACTGCTGGCCGTTTGAAGTACTAACTCGGGCATATATGGCAACTCTTTTCATATTGACCTCCGATAAACGTTAGTTTACCACTAACGTTAGCTATTGGCTAACTTACTGTCAACATGATTGTTAGTTGACAGACAACAATTTAGGAGGAAATATGATTTTCGTGATTAGGAATAGACTAAAAGAGCTAATCAATCAGAAGGGTTACGGAGAAGTTCCTTACAGAAAGCTGGCAATGGACATAGGGATCGATCACGTATCTCTTTGGAAAATGATTAACGGAAAACCTTTTAATCCATCAACGAATACACTTGATAAGCTGTGCAAGTTTTTCAAATGTAAAGTCGGGGATATATTGGAATATAAAAGGTGATTTAATAATGGACACTAAAAAAGAGAATAATTTAAGCCATAGCATATCAATCCTAGAAAACTGCCTTAACCGATTAAATAAATCAGATGCTGATCTCAAAAAAATCAGAAAATGCTTTGAGGAATATAGCAAAAAGAAGATCGACACTAATTATATAGCAGAACGTTTATCGGCCATGTTGTTTGAATATTATGGGTATGCCAATTTAAGAAATGAAATTGAGGTGCTAACCGATTCAGCAACTAAGCTGCGCAAAATTAATAGAGAGCTAAATCAACTCGTCAAGCCACGATATGATCGCATCATCGAAAGTGTAACTACGCTTCTCGATCTCATACAATCTGAGAAGAAATCGGCAGGAATGTTCTTGGATTTATATAGTTATGCCCCAAAAGCGAAGAACAAAACAAAGCGCAAAAGAAAACCAAAACGCAGCTCTCCTGATCGAACGGGCGCCTACTTTATTCAAAACGAGCTGATTGATTATTTCGTTGAAAGCGGCTTTAAGGCTGGCCCAATGGATGCAATACAAGAAGTACAAGGCCTTTTGCGACACCTGAAACTTCGCAGCAACATAGAAGGATCGGATAAAAGCAATCTTAAGAAACGTTACTATGATTTCAAGAAGTACCAACGAATTACGTTGGAAAGAGATGCAGTTGATTCTGGTCGTTCAGACAATAATGCCCCCTCAAATCCAGTAGGGATTTTAGTCCCCAAAAAGTTATAACCACTATAACCCCTTAATTTACAACAATTTATTTCGCATGTAAAACGGTCGCCAATAGAGGAGGTATCAATGGATACCCAGCTTTTTTGGATGGCCCTGGCGAAGAAAGGCATACCCGCGATCGCATTGGCTCGTCGTATAGGTGTTCACCATTCAACTATGTCGATGTGGGCACGGGGTCACTATTCCGTTCCGGACAAATATAAATCAAAGATAGCCGAGGAATTGGAAGTGGAGGAGTCACAACTATTTAATGACTCAGCTTCGGCAAACTCTAACCAGATCAAGAAAGAGTGAGAGATGCGATTTGGTTATTGAGTGTAAGTACAAAGACAAACAAAAACCCCGTCTCTGCAAAGACGGGGCATTACTAAAGGATAATTACAAATGAATAATATCAAAGATAACAATACAAGTCAATCCACGACTCTAGCGATAGCTCTTTCATTATATAATCTTGGTTTGAGCATCATACCTATCCCCTACGGTAAGAAAAGAGCAACAATACATTGGAAGGTCTATCAAGAAAAGCGCGCAACAGAAAATGAAGTACGCGCATGGTTCAATGATGAAGAACCATCAAATATTGCCATCGTAACTGGAAAGATTAGCGACGTGGTTGTTGTGGATATGGATTCGCCTCGTGCTGAAGAATGGGCTAAAAATAATCTGCCTGAAACTCAAATGATCTCCTTAACCTCACCGGGGAAAAAACATCTTTTCTATCGTTATCCAGGGTTTCCAGTAAGTAATAAGGCTAGGGTTCTAACCAATGAGGGCAAGATAGAAATCGATATTCGTGGCGACGGTGGTTATGTGATAGCACCCGGATCCAAGCATCCTGAGGGCGGCACCTATATAAAAGAAGGAAGTTGGAATATTGAAGACATTCCCATCTTTGATCCAGAGTGGTTTTCAAGTCCTACTGACATTGAAAAAGAATCAATTCTTTTAAGGGCAAGGGCGTATCTGGACAAGGTGCCAGGTGCTATTGAGGGTGATGGAGGTGACAATCATACCTTTATAGCAGCATGTAAAATGCTTCGTGGATTCGGGTTATCGCGAGACGACTCCTTCATACTGCTAAAGGAGTGGAATGCTCAGAAATGCTTACCACCCTGGACAAATGAGGAGTTAATCAAGAAGATAGAAAACGCCGAAAAATATGGCTCCAGCACAATAGGGAATTTAAACAACGGCAATTATGGGACCTATGAAACAGATAAAACCTACAATAATAATGAAGAATGGCCGGAAACAATACCATTTGGGCAAGTATCACACCCCACCTCCATTCAAGAAGACATTCTGCCCGAGGAGATAGGCAGTATAATTCATCATATATCCGACGCTATTCAAGTGCCTATAGAGCTACCTCTATCCGTAGCTCTGTCAACAATAAGCACCGCAGTTGGTGCCAAGGCAGCCATTCAACTTCCGACGCACAAAGAACCATCCCCAATTTGGACTTGTTGTGTGCTTCCACCGGGGTGTCGAAAGTCAGCCGTATTTACGCACTTAACAAAGGCGTTAAGAGATAGAGAAGGGGAACTCCAGGAGAAATGGAAGGACATCCATAGGGAGTGGAAAGTAAAGGCTGATGTTGCTGAAGCCGAAATCAAAGCTGATAAAAAGAAGGCTATATCATCGGAAAAATACGAACGTGAAGACATCGAACGGCAAATAGCAAGCAGTATGGAAATATTCGACGAGGAACCAAAGGAACCTCATTTATGGACCGAGGACACAACTAGCGAATCACTACGTAGACTTTTATCAGAGAATGGCTCGATTGGTGTGCTTTCGGCTGAAGGGGGCTCTGTACTCGAGGGTTTTGGCAGATACTCCGGGGCGAGGGCGGCAGATCTCGGTATTTGGTTGTCTGGTCACGCCGGTGACCCTGGAAAGGCAAGCCGGGTTTCTGAAACAGTTGTAAATAATGAGCAATTATTGAGCGTATGCGTAACGGTACAGCCTGATGTCGTTCAAACTGTTGGAATCGACAGATTGGCAAGAGGAAGGGGGCTACTGGATAGATTCGCCTGGTTTCTTCCACAAGACCCACGAGGGATCAGAGAATACCGAAATGCCATTTCCGTATCTGACGTAATTCTAAATAAATGGTGTTCAATCATAACGAACATATTGGATTTGTATTCTGGAACTGAACCATGCTTGGTATCCGTTTCGGACGACGCAAAGGAAATATGGATTGAGTTTGCGCAGGAAATTGAAGATCGCCAAAAAAAGGACGAGGA
>CAYWIG010000068.1:0-7435 GCA_964458295.1 uncultured Myxococcales bacterium | reverse complement strand
GGCAACATTGACATCGATATGCGATGATCCGACGAATGCGCAAGAGGCGACCACCGCATGTCACTTCTCCGAATATTGCATATTGGATCCCACTTATGACCTTGAGAGCGGATCGATATACACCGTTTGTCTCACAAGGGGTATCCACCATTCAAATGGAGCACAATTCGAGGGATATCAGGCTACATTTACTGCGGGTAGTGACTCTTCGAGTCTGTCCGTCACATCGGCCATAGATGCCGATGATAATGATCTTTCGACAACGACGGAAGGCATCAATCCCACATCCTTCGATCTGACATTTTCGACCGAGATGGATGAGACATCTTTGACGACGGAGGGTGGCGTGACCTTTGAATGTGAACTTCCATCGGGTAGTTCATTGGCTCAACCTACGGTGACGGTAGCTGCATCCGAATCCGCGGAGAATGCATTTACGGTCACAATAACCGATGCCGATGGGAATACCCCTTACAGATATCAACTTCTTGATTGCGTCCTTACAGTTACTACGAATGTCACCAATTCCAGTGGCACTGAACTCTCTGAGGCTACCGTCTACAACTTTACAAACGGCTGTGCATTGGCTGACGATTTCAACGCCGACTCACAGAGCTGCTGGGGCGTTTATGATACGACGAGCATCATGCAGGGTGTTGGTGGCTACAGCGATTGGACAGGCCTTCTGGCTAATACAGGTGTATTCGCCTTTGATACGGCTGGATCGGCACTTGATTATTCATCCGTCAACACATCGGAAAATATTACTATGGGTCAAACATACAAAGAAACCGAAGTTGATTCGAGCGGCTTTGAAGTCGTAGCACATTTCAGTTCCGCATCAGGTTTTGCTGACAGCCCTGATAGCTTAAACGTGGGTCTACACGTTGATGAAGGCATCCCAGGTGCACCAGGTCAGGATGCGGGCAGATTTATAACTCTAGGATTAGGATCTGATGGCTCGGTAATTTGCATCGCCACGTACGGAGAGAGTGGCGCGCAAACTTCGGCGGCGGCCTTCGCAGACTGCTCCTCCTTCAACAATATGTATATAAAAGTGACCGTATCCAATTCCGCAATGACTGTCGCCTACGCCGGCGATGATCAGGTTTATACGGAGTTCGCAGCTGGTGATTTCGTACTTGGCAGCGGATGGCCCCAAGACCAAGATTTTACAGATACTCAATATATGAGCATCACCGCCACCGATCAGAATAACGACAATGTGGCTGCATTCGGATACGTCATGACAACGGGCATAAGCTCAACTTCGCAATATTAAAACGTATCTAATTATTATAAGAAATAAAGCGTCGGACGCTTTTTTCATTTTTTTCGAAAAAGCGTCCGACGCTTTTTTTGAGTGGGAATATAATTTAGCTATTCCCCATCACTTCCGATCGCTTCGACGGGACAGGAGTCCATGGCCTCCTTACACTGCTCCTCCTCCTCTACATCCTCGGGTTGCTTTCCGATATAGGCGTAGCCACCCTCCTCCTGTTGATAGAAATTCTTGGGAGCAACATCGCGACACAGGCTGCAGTCTATGCATTGAGTATCGACATAGTAACGACCCTCTACACTCTCCGGAACTTTATCGTCACAATTTGACATGGATGCTCTCCCCATTTTTTGTGCAATCTGCATAATTATGCCAATTTGATTAGCGATGAGAGGGTGGGCTGTCAACTTGAAAAGAGGAGAACTGTAAATCCAGCTATGACAATCTAATTTGACTCCCATTCAAATCCCAAATAACAAGCACCAAATCCCACTTCGTGCTGAGCACTCAGTGCGAAGCAAATAAATTACAAATTCCAATCACCAAAAGACAAAGCTCATTATGATGATCTGTCGTTTGGAATTTTGAACATTGGAATTTGGAGCTTATTTGTTATTTGGTGCTTGGAACTTGGTGCTTAACCGCCTTTAGCGACTATCCTTGTTCAAATATTTGATAATCTCATCACACTTCAAACAGTTGAGCACATCTCCCTTCTCCAACCACCCCTTCCTCGCCACCCACACACCATAGATGACGTTGTCGATACCCTCCACGGAATGTGCATCAGGGCAGATGGCAAATTTCACGCCACGCTCCTTGGCGTAACGCATCCATCGCCAATCGAGATCCAATCGTTGCGGATGGGCGTTTATCTCGACGGCTTTATTATTTTCCCCAAGGGAATCGATGACGCTCTTCATATCGACAGCGTACGGCTCCCTGGAAAGAAGTAACCTTCCTGTCGGATGGGCGAGGATATCCACATGTGGATTCTCCGCAGCCCTAATTATACGCTTCGTCATATCCTTCTCGTTCATTTTGAAGAGTGTATGCACAGCAGCGATGACAATATCGAAGGAGGATAAAATCTTATCATTATAATCCAGCGAACCGTCCGCGAGAATATCGACCTCAATCCCTTTTAGAATCTTAAAACTCTTAAAGCCCCTATTGAGTTCGTCAATTTCCTTGTGCTGCCTTTTGATCCTCGCCGGTTTCAAACCACCGACCATCGAAAGGTTCTGACTGTGATCGCAGATAGCAATATATTCGTAACCGTGCGACCTTGCGGCGAGCGCCATCTCCTCGATCGTGGCCTCGCCATCGGTATAATCGCTATGAACGTGGATAACACCCTTGAGATCGGTTCCTTCGATCAAGTTCGGCAAGATGCCACCCGTCGCTGCATCGATCTCGCCCATATCCTCCCTAAGTTCCGGTTCGATGTAATCCAATCCGAACGTCTTAAATATATCCTTCTCGTTCTTACACTTCAGGCTTTTTTTAGACTTTCCTTTATAGATGCCGTATTCGTTCATCTTCATATCCTTGGATTTAGCGAGCGATCTCATCCTCACATTGTGATCCTTAGATCCGGTAAAGTGATGAAGCGCGAAGGGATATTCACTGTCGGATACAACTCTCAGGTCGCATTGAATTCCGGAATTGAGAATCACCTCGGATTTTGTTTTTCCATGCTGAACGACCCTGTCGACATATGGGAGCGATACGAATGATTTCATAACTTGTTCAGGTCTATCGGTAGCCGCGACTATATCGACATCCTTTACGATCTCCTTCCGTCTTCTAATGCTGCCCGTAATTTCAGCCCTTTTCACCCCCTTGAACTTCCTGACATAATCCAGCACCTCCTCCGCCCATTGAAAGGCCTCGGAGAGTAACCATTTCCCAGAGAATTTTTTTAGAGATGCTATCCCCTCCAGGATATTCTCTTCTGTCTTCAAACCGAATCCTGGGAGTGGTTTTAAGAGGTGCCTCTCGCAGGCCATCTCGAGATCGCCCAAACTCGTGATCCTGCACTTCTTCCATATGATCCTAACCTTCTTGGGACCCAGCCCTGGAATCTTCAACATGTGAAAGACACCCTCCGGGACCTGGGAACGCATCCTCTCATAACTTTCAAGTTTTCCTGTATTCACAAGTTCTGCAATCTTTGCCGCGATATTTTTTCCGATTCCCTCTATCTCGGTCAGAGTGTTCTCCTTCACGAGGATTTCAAGATCGTCAGACATTTCCAGGACGATTCGCGCGGCATTCAAATATGCCCGTGATTTAAACGGACTTTCGTCGTTTAGCTCCGAGAGCATCGCGAGTTCTTCGAAAATTTGTGAGACCTGTTCTTTATTCATAAATTCAGGTTAAGGTTGAGGTTAAGGTTAAGATTAAGGATTTTCTCAACCTCAACCTTAGCCTAAACCTTATTCTCGATGATACGGCTCACCTCTAAGTATCGAACACGCCCTATAGAGCTGTTCCAACAATACAACCTGTGCAAGCTCATGTGGCAGCGTCATCTTTGAGAGTGACAGGACTAGGTTTGCACGCTTCTTCACTTCAGCACCAACCCCATCCTGACCACCGATGAAGAAGATCAGATTCTTCGTTGCGCGCATCGAATGCTCGGAGATAAACCCTGAAAGCTCAACCGAGCTTTTCTGTTTTCCTCTCTCATCCAGAACGATTAAAATATCTGCTCCCTCGATATTTTGCAGCGCCTTACCCTCATCCTTTACTGATATTGTCTCAGAAGGGAAATAGTGCGAAAGCCTGCCGAAATAATCCTGCGCCAATTCGGCCATAGCATGCGACTTAATTTTTCCAATTGTGATTATCTTGAGTTTCATATTTTCTCATAACCAAACACACCTCCGAGGTGAGGACGTCCTACCCAAACAACCACACCTCGGAGGTGTGTTTGGTCGATCAAGCCATCTCAACCACCGCATTTACCAATTTTTCAATCCCCTGCCATACTTCACCGATCGACTTCGCTGAGATATATGCCGGCGTTGAGACGAATCTATTTTCAATATCGATAATACATTCCACCGCAGGACAGTGGACGAGATTATGTCCCATATTCCCCAGAGGCGAGAAAAGATCGCCACTTCCTCCATCGGCGATCTTGAGATTTACACCTAGGTTCTGAAAAACCTTTCCGACGACGGCCGGGGCGATACAGATGCCGCCGATCGGTTTTTTATTGTTATAAAACTCCGATATCAACCCTTCCACCTCACTATTGACCTTACAGTCCGAACCTTCCGCCGGAAAAGTTGAAATATTAAGAGCGGCTCCACCTCCACCTGGAATCACCAACGCATCGAGCTCAGATGGATTTACATCCTTTATAAGCTTCACATTTCTCCTCGCAATTCTGGCCGATTCGAGGAGCATACTCCTGGTTTCATCAGTTTTTTCGCCCGTAATGTAATTACATACATGGCGTTGATCTCCACTTGGCGACATGCAGACCGCCTCAGCCCCAGCGCGATCTATCGCGAGAAGCGTTAGCGTCGCCTCGTGAATCTCCGTACCGTCCATATTTCCACAACCGCAGAGCAATACTCCAACTTTTTTCATAATTCCCTCCTTCAAAATTCCAAGCACCAAATCTCAAATAACAAATAAGCTCCAAATTCCAATTACCAAATAACCAAAGCCTCATCATCCTTCCATTTTGGTCATTGAAATTTTGGTCATTGGAATTTATTTGTTATTTGGAACTTGTTATTTGGAATTTATCAACTGATTTTGCACAGCCCAGCTGTAATAGCAAGCACTTGCCTATCTCCGTGTAATGGGCTACAGGGAACGCTATGAGATTTGCCGAAATCGCAATACCGACTCCTGTCCATGGGACCTTCACGTACGCCGTAGGGGATAATGACAACCTTCTTCCCGGCATGCGAGTCGTTGTCCCCTTCAGGAAAAAGGATGTCGTTGGCATATGTCTCGATATTACGGACAAGCCCCCTCTGGAGTTGAATCCCAAGAGCATCAAATCCATCAGTTCGATAATCGACGACGTGCCGTCACTCACGACACCGATGATCAAGCTCATAGAGTGGATGTCCCGATATTATTTAACCCCCATCGGCGAGGTATGTCGCGCATCCCTGCCGTCGCGAATGATGCGCCTTGGAACGCCAAAGACCACGAGGCCCACATCGCCCCACGAGATCAGACCTATCCATGAGGAGGAGATTACGCTGAACGATCATCAGAGATCGATGATCGATACAATCATACAGTCGTTTGAAGGTGGAAAGAACAGGACGTTCCTGATTCATGGCATAACCGGCAGTGGGAAGACCGAAGTCTATCTGCGCCTCTTCGCTGAACTCGCAAAATCAGGTAGGCGCGGCCTGCTCCTAGTCCCAGAAATTGGGCTCACCCCACAACTCACAGGAAGGGCAGCGGCGAAGTTCGGCGACAGGATAGCCGTCTATCATTCTGGACTTACCGATGCCCAACGCCACGAGCAGTGGTCGAGGATTAGGGATGGTAAGGTAGATGTGGTGATCGGAACTCGCTCGGCGCTCTTCGCACCGATTCCAAAATTGGGTGCAATAGTTATCGATGAGGAACATGACGGCTCATATAAACAGGATGACGGCTTCGCATATAACGCCCGCGATGCAGCCGTGATGCGGGCCCACATCGAGGGTGCATGTGCCATTCTCGGAAGCGCCACCCCATCGTTGGAAAGTTTCGCCAACGTTAAGAATGGCAAGTATTGCAAACTTGAACTTCCCTTGAGAACCAAGAACGCCTCGTTGCCATCGATCGAGATCGTCGACATGAGAAGAAGGCCGGTCGAAAAAAAGACGGAGTGCTCTGAGGGGATGAAGAGAAGGGGCGAACTTCAATCACTCTCCCCCAAACTATATGATGCAATAGATAGAACGCTTGAAGCGTCGGAGCAGGTTCTTCTCTTTGTCGGTAGAAGGGGGTTTGCGAGTTCGGTCCAGTGCACATCGTGCGGTGAGGTTTTCACGTGTCCAAACTGTGACATCGCGCTCACAGCGCACAGACAGTCGAAGATTTCAGGCGGCGTCCTCACGTGTCATTACTGTGATTATCATATAAACACACCCAAGAGCTGCAAATCATGCGGTTCGGAAGAGCTCATCCCCCTTGGCTTCGGAACGGAGCGGCTAGAGGGCGAAATCGCCGACTTCTTTCCAAATGCCAGGGTGGCAAGACTTGACAGTGACATCATCTCAAAGCCTAGCCTCAGAAGAAAAATTTTAGATGATATGCGGAGGGGGAAGATCGACATACTGATCGGAACGCAGATGATAACCAAGGGCCACGACTTTCCATCGATAACCTTGGTCGGCGTCATATCCGCAGATCTTACGCTCGCCCTTCCCGATTTCAGATCTGCCGAGAAAACCTTTCAACTCATAACTCAGGTTGCAGGAAGGGCTGGACGCGGAACGAGACCGGGACGGGTCATCATTCAAACGAGGCAGCCCGATCACTACAGTTTTCTCGCGGCAACGAATCACGACTGCGATGAATTTACTACGAGCGAACTCATCCACAGGGAGCAGATGCAGTACCCTCCGTTTTCACGACTCGCAAATATTCGCCTATCATCCACATCTAAGGATCTCGCCTCGAAGTCGGCGGGCGATGTAGCACACAAGTTGGAGGAGATCTTGAGGGGGATGAACAAGGAGACGAATATAAGAATCCTTGGACCGGCGCCTGCGATAATTGAAAAGCTCCGGGGCCGATATCGCTGGCAAATCCTCATAAAAGCCCCGAATCCAGGCCTTCTGACGGGTTTTCTGAGCGGCGTACATCCGAAGATCAAGAGGCTCGTCCCATCCAAGGTTCGTCTCAACATCGACGTGGATCCAGTAAATATGATGTAATTACAGCAGGTTAAGGTTAAGGTCGAGGTTGAAATCAATCATCCCAGTCAAATCGTCAGTCAAAATGCAGGCTCCATCCTGAAAGGCCGTTCATTTTTTTACCTCTAGAAAACCTCGATATCTCAATATATATTAATAATATCATCTAGTTACATGTATCCACGAAAAGTGAAGAAAAAATGGGTCAGAAGCAACTCGAGGGTATTTCGAACCGATAATACTAATGAAAGCAGGTTGGACG
>CAYWIG010000067.1:0-7446 GCA_964458295.1 uncultured Myxococcales bacterium | reverse complement strand
GATGAGGGCGAGGGCGACGGATCCATCGTATATGTCGATGACGACAACTTTAAGGATGAGGTCTTCGATGAAGATGGTTATGTCTTTGTAAAATTCCATATGCCGAAATGTCCGCCGTGCAAAAAATTACAGCCCATCTACAAGGAGCTAGCCAAGGACTATGGCGATGCCCTTAAGTTTGCTGATTACGATGTGACGAAGCAGATGAAGACCTTCAAGGATTTGGATCTCAAATATACGCCGACCGTTCTACTCTTCAAGGATGGTAAGGTTCTGGAAAAGCTCGTCGGCCAGATCACAAGGGATCCATATATTAAAATCCTCCGTGATCGCGGAATCATAGATTGATAGTCGATAACAAAATACTACCAATCCGAAAAAGCAGCACTCCGACTGTCTCGTCTGGCTAACGGCGGTTCGGCTCATGCGCCGTCTCACCGCCTGCGCCTCTTCGCCGCTAATTATAGGCTTAGAAAGCGGCGAATTCACACGCCGCCAGTCGAGGCAGTCGTCGTGCCTTAAACTTTTTCGGTCATAGAGGTATTTTCCAGACATCGGGTGCAGCTATATTCAGCTCGTCGCGGAGAGAGCCGTTCCAGTCGGCGAAGAATGACTGGTCGCGCATAAGGAAGTCATGTAGTGCGCGACGCCGGACGATGTCTGATCGAGCGCTTAACGCACATTTAAAAAAAGCACTACACCTTCCATTTGTTGAGGAATATGTCGAGCGCGTTAAGCGCTCGGGAGTTCGGGAGGCGAAGTCGTTCGAGACCGATACTGGAACGAGCGAAGAAAGCGCCGGAGCTGAATATAGCTGTACCCGATGTCGGATAGGCCGGAGTGACGCTTTTTCGGACATGCATGATTAAGATGAGGATCTGCGGTTTACCGATTATGCACGAGGATCTTTTCGGAATCGTGGAAGATGACCTTGAGCTTGTTGTGGCCGATCAATTCCTGTACGACACCCTTTCCAAAGGTGGAATGGTCCATCAGTTCCCCTTGCTCAAAGTTTCCTGACATCGAATATGGCTTTGCGTTCTCCCCGGCGTTCGCAACGGCCTCTTTCCACAGGGTTTCAATAGGGACCTTCTCCTTCTTCGGAGAAGTGCTTCGTTTGGCCCTGGGTTTGACCGGCTTGTCAGGATCCCTATACTTATGAAGGGCTCCGCAGGTTTGACATTCACATTTGTCGGGTTTTCCCGTCTTGGTTAAGGAGTTGATGAGATGTTTCATGGGCTGTTTGCATTTACCACAATAGGACAGGATTTCTTCACCCAATTTAATTTCTTTATCTTTGCTCATAAATACTGATCTCCCAAAATTTAATGGGCACCTGAAGGTGCCGGTTCCAAAAATGGTCTGATTTAAAACAGAAGAAAGAATTGATTAAAACTACTTATAAATATGAAACGTTCTAAACCACCAGAATTTCGGAAGCCTTTATCCTATAAGTTCTCGAAAAGCAAGCACTTTCAGCTGTCCCTAAAGGGTGGTTATTACAGTGTAAAAAGGGTGCTACCCGAGCTCCTCTAATATCTCTGCGACGACCTTCTGAACGAGTAGGCGTGACCAGGAATGGTCCTGACGGGTTGTAGTATGTACCCCCCTGCTCCTCGCATAAATATTTGCGAGTGATGTGGGGGTGCGTACTCTTTTATCAAATAATTCAGTTCGACCTCTAGTAAAGGTAATCGTCTTCTTTGTGCGCGATCGTCCATCAGCGGTTATACGCTTTACAGGATCAAAACTTGAATCGAATCTTGAGGCATCACCCTCAGCAAATTTCATGATAAGCGAGGTGAAGACGAGTTCCAGTGCCGATAGATGATATGACCTGATCTCCCTTCTATCAATTTCTCCGATGCTGAATCCTTTTGGGAGAAGCACATCGATGCTGTAATCGCGTTCCCTTATCTCGGGGAGTATCAGGGAGATACCTGAGGATATGGCGATGCTTGCGAGTCTGTCCTCAGCAACCGTGCTTTCGTTACCTACAATATCGAGAATCTTCCTTTTAAGCCTTGGGAGCATGGCTAACTCTGCGCGAGTTAGTTTTTTCGACACCTCTGTTGGTTTTCCTCCAGATGCATAGGCCTTGAGGAGAAACCTTCCCATGTCGCCCAACGTTGTAGTTTCAGCCCCTTCGTCATTTAATAGGAGAATCTGTACGAAACTACTAGGAAGTCCTGCGAAATGTACATAACTTTCGTCTGCGGTTATCGCGTTTGATGGATCTGGCGATAATGTCGCTACAACCTGTGCGAGTATGTTTTCAATATCCTCTTCGTTTAATTCGATCATCGTGCCGCCATGTCCCGAAGGAACTCGTTTAGCACCGAGTCTACCCTCTGGCATATGAACCATGAGTCTGGCATGGGCAACACGGTCTACGAATGGAAGTACGGTTCCACCTCCATTAGAAAATTTCAGACGTCCTATAGCGGCGGCAATATCCACCTCGTTAGCTTTAAGGAGTGAGTGGATCTGAGGTAGGGCCGCTTTCATTTCGGTTGCGCCGAGACCGGAATAACCACTCAACACTCCCGCCAGTCCGGAAACTCCATCTGGATTGGACGGTGTAAAACCATCTGCGGTAATAGCATTACGAACAACACGGAGTGTCATCGTAGCGCTCACTCCACCGATCGTCCCTGTCTCAATTCCGGCTATCAATGCTGGCACGCCGGCATGATAGAGAAATTTCGATGCACCGAGAACTGTAGGAGTGCTTGGAAATGTTGTGCCTAAAGCTGTCATCAATATGCCTCAGTAACCTGATAATGATCGACTGATGCATTTATCGCATTTCTCAACAAAAAGTTGCTAGAATTTTTAAGTGATAGCTCCACCTTCGTTATAATATATAATCTATTGATATGTTTGAATAATTCCTGCCTGGGGGGTGAGGAGGAATGAGTTTCTAAAGAGTGATAGAAAAATTCCGTGCTACGCTAACGGCAGCACGGAATTTTTTAAATCCTACAAGGGGACGAAATACTAGTATAATTTTTATTCTGCAGCGAAGTTACATTCTGCAGAACTATCCTGAACGATGGTCTCTTCGCGATCATTTGTGCAGTCGGCGAAGAGGGCGGTTTCATCTTCATCAAGATAGATGGTGCAATGGAGGAGCATCTCCTCATCACCTTCCTCAATGATGAACGTACCGAAGATCTGCGGTGAATAGGCGACATCTTCCTCTGTCGCTTCCGTCTCTCTCCACACTCCATAGGATCCGCTCTTCATGGTGATGACCGATCGATTCCCATACTCATCCTCACAATTTCCGTCGATATCCCCGGTGAGTTCAAAGGACGCGACGAGACCTAAGCCATCCGGACCAGATCCTACATTTTCTGTCTCGTCAGGGAGTGTACAAAAATCTTCCTCTTCTAAATGTAGAGGTACATTGAGGGAACCGTAGCTGCCGGGATCACTGTAGGGTTCATCCACTATAGGATGTTCGTGATCTATTTCTCCACTCAATACGAATGAACAGGTGTCATTGGGAACGGGTTCCTCTCCGACCTCAGCGGCCTTGGCGATCATTGCACTTACACTTCCACCGTTAAAGAGTGCGGCTACGGCTGCTGCGGCACTTTCTTGGCTTGTTAGTGAGGCATCACTATCTGAGGTTTCAGCTGAGGATCCACACCCTGCCAACCATGCAACCAACATAAGGCTCACTCCAAAAACCAGGATTTTTTTGACATGTACGATCTTCATATAACCCTCCTCGGTTGTTGGGTCCCTTTGAAAGTGTCGGCCGTTACGCCTTCTCTGGAACCATCCTGCATTGTAAACTAAATTTTCAATCAACGCGTTATTATGTTGATTACATATTACCACAAAGGATCGTCATAGTAAACAAAAAAATATAGCTAAGCATATTGCGTATATATATAAAATCTTATATTACAACATGTTATATCTAACATAGAACCTATTTTGTAAACATATTTAGTATCATTATATTAGAATAGTCATTCTGACACTTCAGATATTGCTTGATTATGTAAACATAAAAGCATATAATAATATCAGGAGTAAAGATATGAGACCTGAAATATACGGATATTATAGATATAGAAGATACCTAAAGGATCTGACCGTCTGGCTGAAAGCGGAAAAGAAATTCAACCTGAGAGATTTTGCAAGACGAGCCGGCATCAAGGCGCCTGGCTATCTTAAGATGGTCATCGATGGTAAGCGAAACCTCACCGAGGATATGGTCCAAAAGTTTTGTCAGGCGCTCGATATTACGGGGCGTCAGAAGATATATTTTGAGAAATTGGTCGCATACGAGCAGACTAAAAATCCCGATCTCAAAAGGGCATATTATGAGGACCTGGCATCGCTTCGTCCAAGATCTCCAAGTTATCAATTGGGGAAGCAGCAGAGCCTCTATTTCAGTCAACCTCACTATGTTGTGATACGGGAGATGGTGGCGCTTAAGGATTTTAAGGAGGATTACAAATGGATCGCCAAGCGTTGCTTCCCGTCGATCAAACCATCTGAAGCCAAGGAGGCGATCGAAACACTTTTAGAGTTGGGCCTGCTTAAGAGGGATGGGAAGGGTAAGCTCGTTCAGGTGGAGGATTTTGTTAGAACTCAGGATAAGAATACGGAGGTCGTGGAGGCATATCATTTTCATGAGGCGGTGCTCGATAGGGCGCGCTATGCGCTCGGCATGTTGGATCAGAAGGAGCGCAGCTACTACGCGTTGACGCTTCCATTGACCGAGGAACTATACGACGAGATCATTTCTGAGTTCTATGCGTTTCGAGATCAAGTAATAGAAAAGATCGAGAAGAACAAAAAGGGATTGGACGACGTATATCAGATGAATTTTCAGTTGTTTCCTGTTACGAAGAAGAAGGGGGGGTCAAAATGAAGATAAAGGGATACAAGTGGATGTGCGCCTTCATGTTGCTCATGCTCTGTGGTTGCGGAGGCTCAGCGACGGGCGTATCTAACCCCCCATCGATCGAACTTCCGAGTTCAGGGAATGCTGCTGCCGCCATAGGAGCGATGTTCAGTACGAATTCGGAGACGAGCTCTAATAGTGTGAGCAAGGTTTCATTGGCTGTGGCGAATATATTTATTAAGCAAGCTATTGCGCAGGAGGGTCAGACGCAATGCGATAACGATCCAGGATGTATGTGTGAACGTGTCATCGATGGAATGCAGAGCGATGATCGTCCTATTGAGGATTCAAAATTTGTAGTAGCAGGCTCCTATGGATCCTTCAACAATCCCATAGAGGTCACTGAAAGTGATTTCTGTACGATGCCGGATGGTACGACGGAAAATACGGGAAGCGGTCCAGATGGCCTTGGCAGGTTTGCCGGTTTTAGACTGTATGGAGATATACGAACGTCATGTACGGATGCGAATAGCTTGCCGCTCAGCCTTTCGATGCTCAGTGGTTCGACAGGAATATGGAGGGAGACCGATGAACAATCGGATGGAACGCCGGCCTATTCACCACAAATTTATGGAAGTTTCGATTTTAGTTTCGATGGCGCAGTGGTGACGTATGATTGCACGATCTTTCTCGATGAGGATGAGGTTATCCTTTTCAGCGATTGCTCGGATTCGAGGGGTAATACGGTCGATCTGCTCTCCGATGCGAGTTGTAGAATCGTTAACTAGGGGATCTGGGTTTTAACCTCTGATAAATAATTCTTGGTTATCAATAAGTTAATATCTGCAATACGAGTCCAGCTTGACACTTCACCCCGCCTCATATAGTTAGTCTGACCTAACAAATGGAGGGGATATGCCCAATCTATCGGCCAGTCAGGAGGACTATCTGGAGGCGATCTATGAGATCGCCGGAGACAGGGGTATCGCCAGGGTCCGCGATATTGCCAAACATCAGAATGTCTCCATGGCATCGGTAAACGGTGCGATGAAACGATTGGTAAAACAGGAGCTCATCAACCATGGGCGCTACGATTATATAGAACTTACTGAAAAGGGAAGGAAGCGTGCGGCGAAGGTTGCGAAGCGTCACGCACTTCTCAAAAAATTTCTGACCGAAGTTTTGAATGTCGATGAGAGTACCGCCGACAAGGATGCGTGTGCGATTGAGCATCATTTGAGTGAAACGACTGTTAAGAAGTTGATATCTTTTTTGGATGGAGTTTAAAAATGAAGCACCAAATAACAAATTCCAAATTTCAAAAAAATTCCAATCACCCAAATTCCAATGTCCAAAACTAGGTTTTGGTCATTCGGTAATTGTAATTTGAGATTTATTTGAGATTTGGTGCTTGTGATTTGGGATTTGGAAGGAACGAATGAATAAACCATTGCGTTTAAATGCAGTAGAACCTGGCGAAAAAGTTCGCGTCGTTGAAATACGCGGCGGCGGTCCACATCTGAGGCGCAGACTCGTCGAGATGGGGATTGTCCGTGGTGCGCCTGTGAAGGTTCAGAGACTGGCCCCCATGGGTGATCCTATGGAGATACGACTTAGCAGCTCGAGCTTGTCTCTGCGAATGGCGGATGCACATCATGTGATAGTTGAGAGAGATATCTGAATGCATGCATGACGTGTTTCGGTTGCGGTTGCGGTTGCGAAGCTCGAAACGTATTTTGGTTGCGAAGCTCGAAACGCAACCGATTTACGATAGACGATTCGAGCATCGCAACCCCAACCGCATAGCGAAATATAATAAATGTCGAATACAAATCTAAAAATTGCGATAGCTGGTAATCCCAACAGCGGCAAGACTACGATCTTCAATGCCCTCACCGGTACGCGTCAGCGCGTTGCAAACTATCCTGGTGTCACCGTTGAAAAGAAGTCTGGCGCAATGAAGTATCGGGATGTGGAGATGGAAATCGTCGATCTTCCTGGAACTTATAGTCTTACGGCCGCGTCGGAGGATGAACGCGTTGCACGCAATTATATAATCCACGAAAAACCGGATGTAGTTGTCGACGTGATGGACGCGTCAAATTTCGAGAGAAATGCCTATCTCACCTCCCAGCTTTTAGAGCTAGGCGTGCGATTGGTATTGGTCCTCAATATGAGCGATCGTGCAAAATCCCAGGGGCAGGTTCTCGACGTCGAAATGATAAAGGATAGGCTTGGTTGTGAGGTCGTCGAAACGGTGGGAAGCCGCGGCGTCGGAATCAATGAGTTGAAAAATGCGATCTCAAAGGCGGTAAAGAGAAAACCGAAGGATGTTGTGATTGACTATGGCGAGGAGTTTGGAGGATTTGTCGATGAAGTCGAGGATCTGATAAAGACCTTTAGGGAAAAATCAGACTATACCAATCCGAGGTGGATCGCGACAAAGCTTCTGGAATATGATCCTCAAGTCGTTCAAAAATTTACTGATGTTCACCGAAGCGCCGGCGTGCCCATCATGAACCGGGTGCATGAAATCCGAAAAAATGTGGAGGGTCATCATAGGGCATCACTCGATA